>JBMLPO010000472.1:0-1252 GCA_049242065.1 Bacteroidia bacterium | reverse complement strand
CATTGGTAATCAATGAAGAACAAATGCATGAAGCATGCGATATCATTGAAAAAACCATATTGGGATTACAAGCATAATTCATTAAAAACCATTGAAAAGCCGCGAACAAGCGGCTTTTTTTATTCTCATTTTTACTTATTTACTTTCGTAAAAACTGCCCTAATAAGAATCAGGTTTAATATAGACTTGCATCAAACTTTGATTCACTTATTCTCCCCTATTTCGTTGATTCAAATCTTAATCGAAAGTTTATTTGGCTTTCTGATTTTGCTGAATAAATTGCATATCCAAACTTTCAACCCAGACGATGCATTGGAATTAGTAATGAGGGGCAAAAGACCAAAGAAATTGGCAGTTTCGTGAGTAAAACATACACGACTAGTATGGTGCATGAAGGAAACTGAGTTTAGGTCCAATTTCAAAGGTATTTTGACCAGTAATAGAAAATCTAATGCATATTCTGGATTTTAATAAACCAAAAATTATGAAATCTGATATTGAAATTGCACACGAATCGAAATTACAAAGAATTGATAAAATTGCTGAAGCTTATGGTATTCATGAAGACCAACTAGAACAATACGGAAAGTATAAGGCTAAGGTAGATGTAAAATTTGATGAGGAAAAAATAGCGAATAGCAAACTCATTTTGGTTACTGCTACTACTCCCAATAAAAGTGGTTCGGGTAAAACAACCACATCAATTGCTTTGGCTCAGGGTTTAAATAAAATCGGTAAAAAAGCTGTTTTAGCTTTACGCGAGCCTTCTTTGGGTCCGTGTTTTGGAATGAAAGGTGGCGCTGCAGGTGGTGGTTATTCACAGGTTTTACCTATGGAAGATATCAACCTCCATTTCACTGGTGATTTTCATGCCATTACTTCTGCCAATAATACCTTAGCTGCTTTAATAGATAATTATAATTACTTCAACAAAGGCTCTCAAAAGGCACTGAAACAAATATTGTGGAGAAGGGTACTCGATGTAAACGACCGCTCCCTTCGTTACATGCTATCGGGTTTAAATGGTGCTACAAACGGTATTCCAACAGAAACTGGTTTTGACATTACTCCTGCCAGCGAAATCATGGCGATATTTTGTCTTTCATGCAGCTTAGAAGATTTGAGAAACAAAATTGATAATATTCTGATTGGATATACTTATGAAAACCAGCCGTTTTTTGTTGGTGATTTAAAATTGGGTGGTGGTTTGGTTAAATTTATTAAATATTCTTTAAAAACAAAATTTGTAAAA
>JBMLPO010000471.1:8877-26946 GCA_049242065.1 Bacteroidia bacterium | reverse complement strand
AACAAAGGAAATAGCGTATAAAATTGATATCAAATTAAATACAGTTAGCACCTATAAAAGTAAATTATTTGAGAAACTACAAATTAAAAATGTGGTTGATTTAATCAATCTTTCGCAACTACACAACTTATTTGGAAGTTGAAAAAGTAGCCTTCATTTAAGATGCATTGTGTCAATCGACTTATCATTATAACATACATAGTATTGATGATACTATGCCCTCAATTGACTTTTGGAAATAGTGATTCAATATCCTCATCAAATTACTTAAAATGGACTTATACTAGAGAAAATGGTTTCCCTGGCAGAGTAGTTCATGATATAATACAAGATAAACTTGGCAGAATTTGGTTATTAAGTGACGGCAATCTAATTTCATTTCAAAACAAGGAATTTTTGACCTATGAAAGTTTGCCTAATGATTCATTTAGACTATTTAATAGTGCAGGGATTTTAATGAAGGATAGAAATGGAAATCTATTCTCTCAGAATGATAATTTAATAGTAACAATAGACCCAATATCAGGTCCTAAGTTTAAAGAAGCTAGGAATTATAAAAATAACTTGTTAAGGAGTATTGAAAGGGAGCAATATAGTAACCTAATAAAGCAACAAAAACCCAACTACTTAGGGAAGATAAGGAATAATATAGCTTATGAAAGAAACTATCCGTTTTTTTATGGTGATGGCTGTATTAAGTTATTAAAAAAATCAGGCAATCAATATTTGAAAATTGATGAAGATTCTATCATAGGTGAGATCTATACTAAATCTAGATTGGTCTATTTTTTTCGAAAAGAGTTTCTAATGATTAACGAAACGAATTTTTTTAAATTCTATAAAATTGGATGTGAGAATGGGCAAGAACTTAAACCAGCTGACATTTTTAATGTACTATATCTAGAAGGTAAATATTATGCAATAACAAAGTTTGGATTGTATGAAATAAGGTTTAAGGAGGGCAAGTTATTTTCTAGATTAATTCTTCCAATTTCTTATCCAGAAAATCCATCAATCAATTGTATGTTAAAAGCAGATAACAATAGTTGGTTTGTTTTTGGAACTGATAATGGACTCATACATTATACAAGAGATGGATTTTCAATTTTCAAGTCTAAAAATCAAATGAAGAATTCAATGAACTCTATCTTGGCAAGAAATGATGGGATTTATTCTAATAGAGGTGGTATTTGGTCATATACTGGAGAATTTAGAGATAGTAATATCAACATTTTGAATGATTATGGTTTTGATTATTGTATTGATTCCTTAGGAAGAATTTATATTGATCATCCGAATGAAACGAGGGTTTATTCAGCAGACCTTAAAATTGAAATGACATATCCTCGAAATTCTTTTTATGGCGATTTAATTGAAGATGAGAAGAAGAAAATTTATCATTTTAATCGAGAGGGAATTTTCTATTTTAAAAACAATGATAAAATACGATTAAATATTGAGCTTCCAAAGGCCAAAGATAGTGACTTAATGTTTTCAGGTGCAGCCTACAAAGACACTCTTTATCTTGCCACTTTTGATGGAATATATCGCTATAATTTAACAAAGAAGGATAGCCCGAAACCTGATAGATTATTAACAGGTTATATGATAAAAAATATCCAGGTTGATCCTTATTCTGGTTGTATTTATGTATTTACTAAAGGTGCTGGTGTTTTTATTCTAAATGGGAATAACATAATAAAATTGTCTATCGATAAAGAAAACCATTTACTCAATAGCCATTACTTCGTTATAGAAAATACAAAAAACAGAGTTTGGATTCCAACTAATTCTGGCTTAATAATGTGTTCATATTCTGATATCATAAATCACTTAACAAATTCGAACTACCAAGCAAGTTATTATTATTATTATGGTAATAGCATTCCTCCACCAATTGAATTTAATGGAACTTCGAGTCATGCCTATTATTATTCAAAACCAAATAATCGAATATTTCTATCTTCATTAGAAGGACTTGTAAGTTTTAATCCAGACTATGTCGCTCCATCATTTCCCCAAAAAGGAATCACTATTTATAAAACAATTATTGATGGAAAAATGAGCTGGGGTTATACAAATCCTTCTCGGGAAACTGAAATAATGAAAATTCAAGTTTGTATTCCAGACAATTATTCGAATCATCATTTTAATTGGGAATTCAAATTTAATACTGATAAAAATTGGAAATCCATTAATAACAAGGGAGAAATTACCTTTGGTCGTATTAAAGGAGGTACCAATTACCTTTACGTAAGGTATAAATCAGGATTGAACCAAAATGATTTTATTGAAACAGTATTTGAAGTTGAATTTCCTAAATTTTGGTATGAAGAAACTTGGTTTTATGTGCTGTTACTTTGTTTTTTAATTCTTAGTTTTTTCGCGTTTTCGTATATTAGGAATAGGTCAATTCTTAGAAAAAAAGCGTTACTAGAAAAAAATATCCAGATTAAAACTAAAGAGCTCCAAGTAACGCTTTTGGATTTGACCAATTCAGAAATGAATTTGAAGAAATCCAATGAAATGAAAGAGAGATTGATAAAAATATTAGCACATGATATAAGATCTCCATTAATTTCAACTCTATTTGTTTCGGAGCATCTATCAAAGGTTTTAAATAGTGATAACTCGGAATCAGCTAAATATGAGCATTTGGGGATGATTAATCAAATTTCTCAAACTATCAAATCAGTATACAACTACTCAAATGAATTTCTTCAATGGTATAGGTATCATGAAGGAAATACTGAAATAGAACTTAAACTAGTTAATATTTCAAGTGTTATTCTTCCAATAATTGAACTTTATGAATCTATTGCAAAACAAAATGATAATCATTTTGAATTTAATAACTCGAAAGATTATTATTATTTTACTGATCAAACCATATTAATGGTAATCATTAGAAACCTATTAGATAATGCAAATAAACATTCAAGGGGCTCTAAAATTAAAATAATAGTTGAAGAAAATAGAATGTATATCATTAATAAGCCAGAACATATAGAACCCCATACATGCGACTTTATGATCTCATCACTTAAAGGTGAACACCCAAATTTTAGTGGTAAACAAGGTTTTTCAATGGGTTTAAGTCTTGTTTGGTATTTTACAAACTTGTTAGATATTAAAACTCAATTTTCTAAATTAACAGTTGAAGAGGTAATTATTGAATTAGTTTTTCCCTTAAAAATAAGTCAAGATTAGGTTTAAATTTTTAGGACTATAAATTTTACTAATATTAATCACTGTTAGAATTTCTTTTTCTATTCGATATTGAACTTTTTGGTAGACTTAATTATACTGATTAAAATTATTTCAGTTATTGGTCTTTTATCTTTACTATTTATTAATACCAAAAACCGATTGAATTTCCTAGATTTTTTACTATCTATCTTTAGATGTTTTTCTAAATTTAATAAATTTTATCAATACTATTTTTGATTAATAATATTTATATCAATGAAAAATCTATTAAACTCTGTTAATTTATTTTTATTTACATTTTTGTCTTTAAGCTCAATGGCTCAAGTCCGTTTAAATATTCAAAGCAAATTTCATATTGGATATGATAATTATACTCCGATTCTAATTGGAAAAAACCTAGTAGGAAATCAGAATAATGGGAGATGGAGTATTGAATATTGGGAAAACGCAGTGTCATCTGGAGTTGGTGGATTAAATTTCTGGATACCTTGGCCAGCAGCTGGTGCACAAAACAACGTACTCTTTTTGCGAGATGTTAATGGAAATGTGGGAATAGGTAAAAATAATCCTTCCTATAAACTAGATGTAAATGGTAGTATCAATTGTTCTCAAATATTTCTATTGTCTGATGAAACGTTAAAACAAGATATTGGAAATATTCAATCACCAGAGAAAATTATTATGAATTTAAATGCATATAAATATAAGAAGAGAAATTTTGTTCCTAATAAAATAGATACAAATGAGAGGGATGAAATAAAATTAAAAACGGCAATAAATCAGAATCTTTTAACGGAGAACATTAAATATATTGATGAATATGGATATTTGGCTCAAGATATTAAAAAAATTCTGCCTGAAATTGTAAATCAAGACGAAAATGGGATTTATTCAGTAAGCTATTTGCAGTTGATACCTATCGCAATTGAGGTCATAAAAAACCAGCAACGGAGAATTAATGATTTGGAGGTGGCCTTAAATAAATTATCAGAGAATTTAACTCTTGCTAACCAGAAGCAAGAAGTCTACGGAGCCAAGAGCAATTTAATTGAAGGCTATGTTTTGTTTCAGAATGAACCTAATCCATTTTCAGATAAAACAGAAATTAGAGGTAATATTTCAAAACCTTATTCCAGAGCATACATAGCTGTAATGAACCTACAGGGTACATTAATTAAATCATTTCAAATTGAAAAATTAGGAGATTTTTCAGTTACATTTAATTCAAATGAGTTGAATTCGGGATTGTATTATTATAGCCTTATTGTAGATAATAATGTGATTGATACCAAAAAAATGTTTATACATAAATAAAATGAGATTATTTATTTATTTATTCTGCTGTTTTTTATTAACTATTTGTAATAGTTTAAGATTAGTAGCTCAGGATAAACATCATATTCCATTTAAAAATGGTCATTGGTTTTATACTATTGGTCAAATTGATGCAACTACAGAAATTAGTTGTGTTGAGGTTGAATCATTAAAAGATAGTATAATTAATGGGGAGTTTGTCAATATTTTTGATGTTTATAGAAAGAGAGGAAATAAGGCTAGACAGCTTATTGCAAGAGAAATTCTATTGGAGAAAAGTGATACAATTTGGTTAAAGGACCCCAATAGTTTAAACTATTGGCCTTTGTATAGTTTCTCCTCAAATATTGGCGATACCTTTTATGTATCCAAAAATAAATTCAAACCAGGTGCAGGATTTTTTTCAATGTCAAATGACTCACTTAATAGCCTTATGTATATGGTTGTTTTAAAAGATAGCGTTTGGATTGAACGAAGTTGGAGGCGAAGGATAGGAATACTGGATTTTCAAAGTATAAACGGATTAAATTGGTGTTTTGGATTAAGTGATACAACTTATTTTATAGACGGAATTGGAGCAACTACTTATTTTTTTGGGCAAAGCAGATATGTAACAGCCGCTACAAGTAAAACTAAATTGAGATGTTTCTTTCAAGATTCAATTTATGTAAGATTTCCTAACCATGTAGAACCATGTGATTATTCTATTTTATTAGGTCTTAATAATGAAGTTGGCAATAATTTTAAAATAGGATTCACTAATGAAGAAATTGAAGTAGTAGAATTTGTAAAACCAAATTTACAGTTTAAAATATTTTCAATGACTGGCCATGAGTTAAAAGGTGGGTTAGTTAAAAGTAAAATATCTATTGAAGATCTTCCAGTTGGAGTTTATGTGTTCTATCTAATAGCGGATAATTATTGTATTTACACTCAAAAATTTTTAAAACAATGAAATATATTTTATTTTGTTTAAGCTTATTTTATTTTTCGTTTTCAAATGCTGCAATACTCAACCTTGAAAATGATGATTCGATTTCTTTTTTTGTTGTATTAAAGAAGGATATAACTTTAAATAAAAGTTATTCCGAAATTATAAATAATTTTAATTTTACAAATCCTGAGATTTTAATCAACAAACAATTTGTTGGATCAAAGAATGACACGTTAATTCGAACCTATTATATTTCAGGGGAGATTAATGATGTAAACAATTTTAATAATCAATATGCTGATGATATAGATTTTGTTGAATTATTTCAATATGGAGTTAACGCTGCTGCATACGATCCTAGTGATTATTTATGGACTACTAATCAATCTAATTCCCAAGGTGATTTGTGGCATTTAAAAAGAATAGAAACTGATAAGGCTTGGGATATTTCAAAAGGAAAATCTTCTGTGAGAATTGCCACAATTGATACTTATTTTGACCTAAACCATCCAGATTTATTGGGGCAATTTTATACGAATATCGACCCTTATGATTATTTGGCTTTTAATGGGTGTGGGGTGAGTGACCATGGAACAACGGCTGCAAGTTTTATAGCAGCTAAAACTGATGGTGGTGGCTTACTAGCTGGAATAGGATTTAATTGCCTTTTGGTTGGATACAAAGGCTGGGTAGGAAACTATTTAGATAGAGCACATCATGCCTCCCTTGTATTAAATGTTGATGTAATTACTTCATCAGCCGGCGATTGGAGATGTAATTCACCTAGTTTGATAGAAAAGATAGCAGTTAAAGAAATTTTGGACAACGGCACTGTTATCGTTTTTCCTGCAGGAAATGGAAAAGATAATGGATTTAATTGTGGAAATGGAAATGGTGGTTATCTTCCTTTATATCCTTTTCACCCGGATTATGATTCAAGAATTATTATAGTTTCTAGCACAGATGACCAGGATAATCATTATTTTTTTAATGGTAATCCTGGTGCAGGAATGGTGGGCGAATGGACCCATTCACATTTCCCTCAAGTTGATGTTTGTTCTCCAGGTTATTTAACACATGGTGCGCTATGTTCAACTGGATCAAATCCGTATTATTGGGCTTGTCATGGAACATCATTTTCAACTCCCATAGTCGCTGGTTTGGCAGGATTGATAAAATCAGTAAATCCATGTCTTTCTGCAGGTGATGTTGAGGAAATAATAAAATCAACAGCCGATGTTATTGCAGATGCGTCATCTTATTCAGGACTTGTTGGTACAGGAAGAATAAATGCCTTTAAAGCTCTACAACTTGCAATAGTTTACAAGCCGCTTTTTATTCAAAATATAACTTATCCAGCAACTTTATTTACATCAATAATTGAGGATAATACAATTTTAATAGGTAGAAGTGTAAATGGCAATGCTGCTTCTGGTGATGTCATATTTAGCAGTGGTTGTGGTATTGATGTCAAAGCTCGAAGTCTTATTGAAATTAAACCTGGGTTTACCGCTAATTCAGGATCTCAGTTCTCCTTTACTATAGATCCTGATTTTTCAACTTGTGGGAAGTGATTGTAATAGTACAAAGTAAATTTGAGTATAATATCAATGGCAATAGTTAAATACTCGAATGAATTTTAAAAGAAATATTTGAAGTGAAATTCTAGAACCTAGAGTGAATATGCGCAATTTCCCCAAAATTTTTAGTGACCATAAATATTGTTCAGAATTTTCCGAATTGGTCATTTCAATTTTTATCTACTGTGTATTTATGTTGGGTGAAAGAGTTAGTATTTCATATTGTCAATAATTAATATTTAAATAAATATTAGCAGTTGAATTATAATATTTTGTGAATGATGAATTTGGCGGGTTTTTACTAAAATTCCGACACTTATTGCTACATATAAAAATTATTTACGATGGCACATAAATGTTTCATTTCTTATAAAACAGAGGATTTTTATTATAAGAATTATATACTTGAATTTTTGCATATTGACTTTATCGATAAATCATTGAATGACGCCATTGATTCAGATAATGAAGACTACATCATGCAGGTAATTCGCAGAGATTATTTATCAGACAGCACTGTTACTATATTTTTGATTGGTCCTAAGAGTTCCGATGCTTGGGGTTGGGAGGAACAAAAATACATCAAGCGGGAATTGCAGGGTTCACTTTATCATGGAGAGGGTAATACTCAAAATGGAATACTCGGTATTGTTTTACCTCAAATGTATGAAGAAGTTTATAAAGGAAGTTATTTATGCAGTTCATGCGGAAACTCACATAATCATGTAAATGTAAAGGATACGACAATAAGTGAGTTTGGTTATAACTATTACATCCCAAGTTTGAATAAATGTTCTTGGACAGAAGATGACAGATTTTGTGTTTTAGTTAAATGGGATGATTTTATAAAATCTCCAGAGGATTGGATAGAAAAAGCGTTCAAAAAAAGAGAGCTTCCTATTGCAAATAAAACTAAGGTGCGACCTTAAACTTAAATTAATGCCTAACTCAAAAACTTGTTTCGTGATAATTGGCTATGGTAAAAGAACCAGTTATGCAAATGGAAAAATGCGAGAATTGGATTTGAATGAGTCCTTTACTCTTTTGATTAAACCAGTGTTTGATGCATTGCAAATTCCTTGTTACCGAGCAATTGATAAAAACATATCAGGAAGTATAGATAAACTGATGCTTCAAGAAATTAAAAATGCGGACATTGTTCTGGCCGATATTTCTACACTTAATGCAAATGTAATGTGGGAGCTTGGGGTTAGACATGCTTTAAAGCCAAAGCATACAATAATGATTTGTGAAAAGGAACAAATGAATAATATTCCTTTTGATATCAATCATTTCATCGTTCACCCATATACTCATTCAGAAGAAGGAATTCCTTATAAAGAAGTTGAGCGATTTAAAACTTCATTAACATTTGTTATCAAAAATTTACTAGATCATAATCGATTAGAAACTGATAGTCCTGTTTTTACTTTTTTGAAGGAAGAACTAACTAGGAAAAATTCAGCCTTGGTTTCTCATCTACAATCGCATAAAACATCAGAAAAATCTTTTTCCGACTTAATGGAAAGGGCTGAGCAAGCAAAGAATAATAAAGAATTTCAAAAGGCAATATTATTGTTTGATGAGGCCAAACAATTTGCTGAATCAAATATGACTTTAAAAGAAAATTTGCCTTTCATAATTGCAAAGCAAGCACTCTGCACCTACAAGTCAAAGAAACCAAACGAACAAAAAGCACTTGAGGTAGCAGAAAAAATTCTCGAAGAGGTAAAACCTGAGCAAACACAAGACTTAGAAGTTTTAGGAATTTGTGGGGCAATTCAAAAACGACTTTATGAAATTAATCATAATGAGGAGCACTTGGATAAGTCAATCAGTTTTTATGAGAGGGGATTTCAACTTAAACAAGATTATTACAATGGAATAAACACGGCATTTATGCTTTATATGAAGTCAAATTTGTTAAGGAATCAAGGTAAAGATTGGGATGATATAAATACCAAAGCACATTTTATCAGAAACTCAGTTTTAGAAATAGCTTTGAAACTTGAAGAAGAGACGGATTTTATTTTTAAGCAAGATGCCGTTTGGATATTATTCACCATTGCTGAATCCTTTAACTATAAAGGTAATTTTGTTAAACAGAAAGAGTATGAACAAAAGGGAATCAAACTTTCAAAGAAAAGAAAGGATGAATTTGCAATTAGTTCCTATATAGAGCAAAGGAATAAAATTGAAACATTTTATTTCAAATAAGTAATATGGGCAAAATATTTATTAGTCAATACCCTAAGGATTTTGTTGTAGTGTTGTTGGAAACAGCTACGCCAATTTTGAAAGGTTCTGGATTATTTTCGTAATTACCTATTTCAATTATACTTTCAACATCCTTTTCCGCATAGCTTTTTACTATTCCTAAAACGATCAAATCATCCTCAATAAATGGCAAATATATTGCAAGTTTTAAATCAATTGTTTGCTTGCAATAAAATCATCATAAGTTGATTTAACTTCCTTATCAAAATAATGTGCTATTGGAGAATTTGAAATCTTATATGTTCGAAACAAATGACTGTAGCAACCTTGACCAGAAATCACTTTTATGATGGTTTATTGTAGTTTTATTTTGATAATATTATTCATTCTATCTAGCGGATCCTACAATTGATTTGCTCTAGTTGAATGGTTTTAAAATTTAAATTTATTAGATAAGATTTCAATATTATAAGTGAAGAGGCTTTTGCATCAATTTAGCGCTTAATTCAATCATACATATTCCCAATTCAACAATATTCCTTGCGAAAATCATTATTATAATTTGTAATCCGTCAATTATTCTCTCTAACAACTGTATATAGTATTCACCTAACTTAAATTAGTGAGCAGCAAATGATGAAGAAACAATTTTATTTTCCTCTAACTTAAATGCTTTGATTAACAAATCTGTAAATAACAACATTTTTAAAGAGTATCTTGAGAAAAAATTAATTACTGAAAAAGTATAAGCCCTAACAATTACTGTATTAAAAATTCCCAAACCTTATAAAGCTTTAGAAGTCTATAAAGTTTGAGAAGTTTAATTTAAGAAATTGCACTATTAAAATCTAGCTTGATGGGTGTTTTTTGAATTTAGGAAAACATCTAAGTTGAAGAAGTTTAATTTCGAGCTCAAAATTGGGAAGTGAAATTTATTTTCGAATTTTATTTATGTCAGTTCGAATCAATCAACCACTATACGGATTTTGTTTGAAAGCTTATAGTTTAATGAATTTTATTCCTTTACCTCCATTTAGTTTTATGAAGTATATACCAGTTTCAAGATTTTCAATATTAATTTGATGAATATTTTCGTAGTTGTAATTAAGTATGCCTTCTTTTACTAATATTCCAAATGGATTATAGATTTCAAATGCATATTCATTTAATTTATTTGAATTTGAAATTATCAAGTTGATTAAATCATATGAAGGATTAGGGTATAAACTAATTAAATTTTCATCAGAAACTACCTCTGAAAGTTTGTTAGCTTTATTGGCAAATTTTATTTGAAATCTGCCTAATCCCTGACTTTTTGGTTCAGTATTTGTGTTGAAATGATAATATGTATTTTCTTTTAGTAGGATCTTGTTATTTAAATAATTATCAACTAGATATACATGTAATCCTTCCATTTCTAATTGATTAATTTTGAAACTAAAATGATAAGGATTTGAGGATTCAATAACTAAATCAATTGTTTTATTTTCATCTAGTGGTCTATTATCAATAGCTAGTAATTTGTTATCGGATGAAATGCTATAAATATTTACCTGCGAATTTTTCATTTTTAAGCCGTCTGCATTGTATTCATATTCGTCGCTTAATTCTCTTTCATTACGTAAAACAAAATTATCCCATACAATTGTACTTTCACTAATTAGAGAGATTACTAGTCCTGATTCTTTCGCTATTTTCTTTTTAAATAAACTTGCAGATGTACTTGTACTTTTATCTGATTCTGTAAAACTAAAAGTGGCTGAGGTTGGCGTATTTATAAAGAATGCACTACCAGATGGTAAAATATAATCAGATCCGAAACTTTTTGTCTCATATCCACCAGTTGTTCCTAGATTAGGATTCCATACTGCAAAAGTACCTATACTATTTCTGTTTACATTTATAATTTGACCAATATTAATTGATGAAGGATATGGATTTCCAATTAAATTCCAACCAGCGTTTGTTCCGCCTCCAGTGTTAGTCATGTTAAAAGTTTTTAATCCAATACTAATGGCACCCATCCAAGAAATAGTGGCAGATAATGGTGTAGGGGGATTAGATTGCACTGCAGAAGGAAGTTGTGTTCGGGCCCCTCTATGTAGTGCTCTTATTGCTGAGCCTACAGCAATGTTACTCGAGCTATTTGTGTAAGCATTCCATCCCGAATTATTTGTTCCATCATATGTTGATTCCGAAAATGAAAAAACAGATGGATTATTCATTTGAGAATCATCAAAACCATTTGTTGCACCACCAGGTCCTGTAATTATAATGCCAGTGGAGGACATTATATTACTAAGAGCTATTGGACTATTAAACGGATGTGAAAAAAATCTAAAAGCTCTTTTTCCACCAAAAACAAATCTTTCAACAGTTAGGTTACCATTAAAGGTTCCACTACTTTTGCCAATATTTGCTGATCCTGCTTCATCACTTTTAAGTAAAACAGTACCATTATTGGTAACAGTTCCATTAATAATTAGGTTAGAATTTGGTAATAATGTAAAGGATGATCCAGAATTAACTGTTAATGATGCTCCAGATTGTATTGCAATAGTAGTACCTGAAGTTAGTATTATTGTACTTGAAATAACAGGTTGGTTACTAGCAGTACTGCGTACCTCTGCGTATTCGTTTGTTGGAAATGTTCCCTTACTCCAGTTGCTAGCAAGGGTGAAGTTTGAAGTGATTCCAACAAAGTAATTCCCAAGTGGTATGGAATTTACTTCAAGCTGCGCGGAGCCATCTCCATCACCACCTAAATATTGGGCTTGAATTTTATCAAGCATTGATAACAAAACTAAGATTACTAATATTTTCTTTTTCATGTATTATTACAATTAATTATTTCTTTTTATTTTTTTGATTAAGGAGCAGTTCTAACACCTCGGCCTCCTTGGTCATTATTTCTACCTGAAATTATACTCGCAGCCCCTGTACGGTCAGATATTCTAAGTCTAATTGTATCTGCATTCCACCTACCACCGCGAAAACCGGCTCCATCTCCTGAATTTCCAGGCCAATTAGAAACATCAGATTCTCCATTTGTTGATAATTCTCCATTTCCATTCAAACCAGTAAAAGCCCTGCCACTTGAATTCCCTATAGTAATTGGTCGCTCCCAAACATTGCCACTCATATCAAAAACTCCATAATATGAAGCCCCAGAGGTAATTCTATTGGTGCTACTTTTTGCAAATGCGCCTGACCTCATTGGTCCATTTATCAAACTATTATAAACAACATTTGCATCATTATTAGTAGCAATTTCATTAGAAAGACCACTATTTGAAATTGCTGTGGCACCAATTATACTTGTAGTTCCCCACGCATATTCATTGGCAGTGGGACTAGAAGTAGTTCCCCTACAAACTTTTTCAAATTCAAGTTCTGTCATTGGTCGTAAGCCTGCCCAATCTAAATAAGCACTTAAATCTGACCAGCTTAAGAAATTTGCAGAAATGAATTCTCCATCATTAGATTCATTTCCTATTCCATCACCATCTCTATCGCAATAAAAAGTAATTGGATTTGATGCATGTATACTTGCATCACATCGAATTATATTTCGAGATTGAATCGAACTTGATTCACACATCACATAACGAAATGTTACTGATGTGGTTCCTACACCTAATGTTGTAGCAGTACGCAAATCTTGTTGAATTCTTGTAAGCGTATTTAAAAATGCTACGTATTGTCCCTGGGAAATCTCATACTTCATACAATAAAAGGCTGAAAAACCTTTTGGATAACTTGAAGATATTGTCGCTTCTGGGTCGGAATTAGTATTTCCAATTGTGTTTGATCCGCTTGTTGAGGTTCCCCATAATTTGCCTGATACATTGTCAATCCCTAGAGCACCTTCAGAACTTATTTCAAATGGTATACTTACACCACTTATCCAAGATCCATTAGTAAAACTTCCACTTTCTGTTCCACCACTTCCAATCAAGAAACTTCCTTGAGGAACATAAACCATTTCGATGGCGAAAACAGATATACTAATTGTTGAAGCATCAGTTACTCCGTTTAATCCATATTTCCATTTAAGTTGCACATCTGTTAATGAAAAGTTACCTGTACCTTCTGAATTTCTGTATATAAAAACTCCTGTACCGTCGCTAGTTGCATCTATTGTGCTGCCCGATGGGGCAGTATGATCCGATTTTGTAGAGCTTAGAGTAGCGTGTTGCCAATTACCACTTCCAACTCGGTATTTTACGAATACCCAAGCAGCGTCCCAATTACTTGGTCCTGTGCTTACTCGCCAACTATTATTCCAACTAATATCAAATTTTACTATTGAGTAATTTGTTGAATTATTTATACCAGCATTTGTGTTTTGTCCTACAAGACTAACATTGGTTACAACAATATTATTAGCTCTAGCATTTAAACTAAACAAACAAATTATTGCTAAAATAAATAGCTGTATCTCATTAAAACCTGTTTGTAATTTTTTTTTGGTTGCCTTCATATGGATTTTTTTTGATTGTTATTTTTTATGAAATATTAAACTCGTTTTTCATAAATATTACATGCAATAATCAGATGAAAAAAATGCACTAGAAGTAGAAGTAGTTCTATTGTTAGCTAGAACAAATTCAACATTGTTTATTGAAAAAGATGAATGAATTAATTCGTGATTAAAAGATATATTAGTCTGTGATCTTAATGAAGTATAATTATTAAAACCAAGTTGGTATATGTAATAATAGATTTCGCACTATTCAAGTATTAATTCAATTCAAAGAATAGTTTCTCTTGATGAATAATTAATCATCATTTCTAAATATGATAGTGAATTACTACAATATTTTGAATCTAAAATCCTTATACATAATGTTTTCTTATTACAGATTGATGATAACTTTTCGGAACTATTTGAAGTCGGAGTATTTCAAAATTCCAAATTATTTATGCTTCATGCATGGGCAAAACTTCTACTAATTACCCTGACTTGTCAAATAACCAAAACAAGAGGATGAATACTAGTACTAATGTTTAATTAGTTTGTATGGTATATATTAGAGAATTTCGCCCCTTCAGGGCTATGGGCATTTCGTTACAATTGAGCTATCGAATTCCGCCCCTTCAGGGCTGAGTAAATTTCGTAAGTTGGTCAATGTATTTTAGGCGTTTACACAGTAGCCAGAAGCTAGTAGCCAGCGGCCAAGAGGCGAGAAGCAACAGCAAGAGCAAGAGTATGGAGAGAGGAGAAGAGGAGAGAAGGAACCGCTGTATAGAGGACTAATTAATCTCTTAGTACGATTTGCTAGAAGCCAGAAGCTAGAAGCCAGAAGCCAAGAGAGAAGGAACAGCAAGAGCAAGAGTATGGAGAGAGGAGAAGAGGCGAGAAGGAACCGCTGTATAGAGGACTAATTAATCTCGCAGTACGATTTGCCAGCAGCCAGCAGCCAAGAGAGAAGGAACAGCAAGAGCAAGAGTATGGAGAGAGGAGAAGAGGAGAGGTGAGAAGGAATAGCAGTTTTGAGGACTAATTAATCTTGTAGCACGATTTGCTAGAAGCCAGAAGCCAGCAGCCAGAAGCTAAGAGCCACCAACCACCAACCACCTACTCCACCAATAAGCCGCTCAAGCGTTTCAATTCAATTTCGGCTAATATCGCTTCATAACGCGCAGATAAATATCTTGTCTCTGCTGCTAATAAATTTTGTTGTGCCTGACGAAGTTCCAATCCCGATATCACGCCTGTTTGGTATTGTTCTCCCGCTAGTTCAACATTGCTTTTGGCTACCTTCAAATTCTCTTCTTCCATCAACAACAAGTCTTTAGCTAATTGCAAATTTTTGTATGTAGCATTTAAACTCATTTGTAATTTACTTAAACTGTCTTTTAGAATTAACTCTGTCGACTTCAATCCAATTCTTGCATTGATGCTTCTTCTGTTGACGCTGCTTCCACTGAACACATTTAAATTGATTCCTGCACCATAATGATAACCGGTATTGTTACTACTTTGTAAGAAGCCTGCTTCCGATTCACTTTTGCTATAGGTATATCCTGTTTTTAAACTGATGCTTGGATAACGTTCTGCTTGTATTTCTTTGATGGCATATGTCTGAATGGATTTGGATGACTTCAATACTTGGATACTGGTATTCCTTTCTGCTGCTAAAGTGGATAAAGAGTCCAATCTGTATTCTGCTGTTTTTCCAATTTCTTTCTCTACATCAAATTCGGTTTCAATGGCTCTTCCTACTAATTGATTCAAATTGTATTTTAAATTTTGAACGGCATTTTTTTGTCGTAGTAAACGACTCTTATCGGCATTGAAATCAACTTGTGCATTGAGTACCTCTGCTTTAGATGCCTTGCCAGCTTCAAATTTATCCTGAACCCATTTGAGCCTTTGTTCTGATAATTGTAAAGATTGCTTTTCAAGTTCCAACATTTGTTTTGCTTGAACAATATCATAATAGGCTTTACTGATTCTTGAATAGACCGTTTCAATCTGCATTTTCACACGCAGTTCACCTTGGATCTGTAAGCTCTCCAATTTGTTTTTAGCAGCAAACATTTTGAATCCATCAAAGATGGTCCAACCCAATTCTACCCCTGCATTTAACTGATTGGCTTTGGCACCTTCTCTGTCGTTGGTGGCGCCACTCAAGAACTTTTGTTTGGTATCTGTAACGGTATTATCCTGACCAGCAGTAGCGGCAATATTGGGTAACATGCCTGCTGCTCCAATGCTGTTATTGTTGCGGTTGATTTCTTGTTCGTTTTTGGCAAGTTGGATAGAGAAATTGTTTTCCAATGCCAATCGAAGTGCATCATTTAACTTCAATAATTCTTGCGCTTTTGATGCTGATGAGAGGCCAAGGAACAAGAGTCCTGTATATATAAATTTCTTAAGCTGCATCATGGTGTTTTTCTTTTGAGAAGTAACTGTAAATAGCAGGAATCACATACAAGGTTAAGATACCTGAAAACAACAATCCGCCTATGATAACTATCCCCATACTCATTCTACTTTTGGTTCCAGCACCCAATGCCAACGCAATCGGTAATGCACCTAACATGGTAGCTAAACTGGTCATTAATATCGGACGTAATCTAGATACAGCAGCCACAGTAACTGCTTCCATTTTATTCATTCCCTTTTCTTTTTGTTGATTGGCAAACTCCACTATCAGGATACCATTTTTGGTGACAAGTCCGATGAGTACAATGATTCCAATTTGACCAAATATATTGAGGGTTTGATCGAAATACCAAAGTGAAACCAATGCTCCTGCGAGTGCCATAGGAACCGTTAACATGATAATCAATGGGTCTTTGAAACTTTCGAATTGAGCTGCTAAAACAAGGTATACTAGTATCAAGGCAAGTATCAATGCAAATGTGGTATTCGAAGAGCTTTCTGCAAAGTCTCTTGAGGGTCCTGCAAGGTCTGTTGTAAAGCTTTCATCCAATACCTTTTTAGATATTTTTTTCATTTCATTGATACCATCACCAATGGTTTTACCAGGAGCTAATCCTGCCATAACTGTTGCAGATTTATAGCGATTGTAATGGTACAATTGTGGTGGACTACTTTGCTCACTTACTGTAACAATATTATCGAGTTGTATCAATTCACCTTTGTCATTCTTCACATACATGTTTTGTAAGTCGAGCGGTGAATCTCTGTTTTCTCTATCAAATTGACCTACTACTTGGTATTGTTTTCCCTTCATATTGAAATAGCCATAACGCAATCCGCTATAAGCCATTTGTAAACTTTGTGCTACACTCTGCACCGATACACCCAAGGCTTTGGCTTTGTCTCTTTCAATACTGATCACCAATTCAGGTTTATTGAATTTGAGGTTCACATCAATCATTTGAAAAGTTGGATTTTTTCCAACCTCTTCCATGAACTTGGGTAGGTATTCTTGAATCTTTTTAAAATCTTGGTTCTGTAAAATGAACTGAACAGGAAGTCCTGCTCTTGAGCCTCCACTACCATTAATAGTTTGGTCTTGTATCACAAATGTTTTCGCATCAGGATAAGCTTTTAGGTTCTTGGTGATATCATCTGCAATTTGTTGTTGTGTTCTTTTTCTCTGATCAGGTTCAACCAAAAGAATCCTTGTGAAACCTGTGTTCACAGCCCCACTACCAATAAAACCTGGTGCCGTTACTGAAAGTAATTTTCTTTTTTCAGGCACAGAATCCATCACCATTTGTGCAATTTGGTCTTGGAAACTTTCCATGAATTCATAGGATGCACCTTCTGCTGCATTTGAACTAATTCGCATCACACTTCTATCATCTAATGGAGCTAATTCTTGTTGTATGTTTGATCCAATTAAATAGATCAATCCAAATGAGATGAATAAGACAACAAATGCAATCCATCTCCTTTTCATGAAGCTTTGTAAGGAGCTTTTATATGATTCATTCAAGTTAACAAAAAAGGGTTCGGTTGCTAAATAAAATTTACTTCTGTACTTATAATCTTTTCTTGTGAAATAAACATTCAGCATGGGTGTAAGTGTTAAAGACACAAATGCAGAAATGAGTATCGCGCCAGCCACAACAACACCAAATTCTCGGAACAATCGACCCACAAAACCTTGAAGAAAAATGATAGGTAAAAATACCACTGCTAAGGTGATGGAAGTGGAGATAACTGCAAAGAAAATTTCATTGGTTCCCTTAATTGCCGCTTCTCTTGGCGATTCACCTTCTTCCATTTTTTTGAAGATGTTTTCGGTAACTACAATGCCATCATCCACTACTAAACCTGTTGCTAGGACAATGGCCAATAAGGTTAAAATATTAACTGAAAATCCTGCG
>JBMLPO010000471.1:0-8867 GCA_049242065.1 Bacteroidia bacterium | reverse complement strand
GGACGAAATGCAATCAACCAATCTCTAAAGAATAAAAAGATGATTAATACCACCAGACAGAATGCAATAAACAATGTTTCTTGTACCTCTGTGATAGAAGTCCTAATGAAACCAGTATTGTCGATAGCCACATCTAATTGATAGGCAGCAGGCACTTCTTTTTTAATCTGCTCGAAACGTTTGTAGAACTCTTTAGCAATATCAATATAATTGGCTCCTGGCTGAGGAACAATTGCCAATCCAATCATGGGCTTACCCGATTCCTTTAAAATGGTTTCTTCATTTTCTGCACCTAATATAGCTTTACCAATATCTCTGAAACGAATTTGATTGGTACCATTCGATAAAACAATCAGGTTATTGAAGTCTTCCTCATTGCTGAATCTTCCAATGGTTTTAACGGTTAATTCGGTCGCATCACCTTCAATTTTTCCACCTGGAAGTTCTACATTTTCTTTATCAAGTGCAGCACGAATATCCTGAGGTGTTACGCCAAAAGCCGCCATCTTTAATGGATCGAGCCATAAACGCATGGCATATTTTTTCTGACCCCAAATTTGAATGGTACTTACACCCGGAATGGTTTGTAATTTTTCTAATAGAACATTTTCAGCATAATCACTTATCTCGATGATGTTTTTGGTATCACTTTGCACCGTCATAGAAATGATGGCATCTGAGTTAGCATCAGCTTTACTGACAACAGGAGGTGCATCAATATCCTGAGGTAATGAACGCACTGCTTGTGAAACTTTATCACGTACATCGTTTGCTGCACTTTCTAAATCAGCATCTAAATTAAACTCTACAGAGATACTGCTATTACCTAAATTACTAGATGAAGAAATAGAACGAATACCTGCAATACCATTGATTGCTTTTTCTAAAGGCTCTGTAATTTGTGATTCAATGATTTCTGCATTGGCGCCGGTATAGCTGGTTCTCACCGTGATGATGGGAGGGTCGATAGATGGATATTCCCTTAGTCCTAAAAAGGAATAACCAATGATTCCAAATAATACAATCACTATCGACATGACTGTTGCCAGTACAGGTCTATTTACACTTAAACTGCTTAAACTCATAAAGGGCTTTATTTAATTTTTGCTCCGTTTCTCAATAACACAACACCTTTCACAGCAATAACTTCTCCGGCTTCGAGTCCTTTAGTCACCTGCACCATTGAGTCCATTCTTTCTCCCAATTCTATTTTTCTTTCAATAACAGAATCACCAGAAACCACATATACTTTTTGTCCTTTTAAAATAGGCGTTACAGCTTGTGTTGGAATCATGATGGCATTGGCATCCTTCTTTAATACAATTTGAACCTTTGCAAAGCTACCAGGGAAGTATTTTTTACCGGGATTATCGAAGATCGCTCTGATTAAAATATTCCTGTTATTGGGATCAATTTTAGGTTCAATAGCAAATACTTTGGCATGAATATCTTGCGGAATAGCATCGGTATGAAAACTAATTTCCTGACCTTTTGAAACAAATGCTGCATATTTTTCAGGAATAGAAAAATCGAGTTTCATTTTTTGAAGACTTTGTAAGCGTGCCACCAATGTATTGGTAGGGATGGTGCTCCCTTCGCTAATACTTCTTAGTCCTATAGTTCCAGCAAATGGAGCACGTATTTCTGTTTTGCGAATTTGTTCCTTGATTAAATCAATATCAGCTTTGGCACTCTGTAATTCTGTTGATGCCATATCGTATGCCTCTTGTGAAACACCACCCTTTTCAAGTAATTGTTTCATTCTTTTTTCGCTTTGTATTTTTAGTTTTTCAATGCTTAGTGCCTTCTTCAATTGTGCTTGTAAATCGGCATCATTCATTTTTAGCAACAATTGACCTTTAGCAACAGCTTCTCCCTCTTTGAATAAAATTTGAAGCACACGTCCTGAAGATTCTGTTCTTAGCTCTACCTCTTCTTCTGCAAAAATGGTTCCAGCAGCTGAAACTGTTTTATCGAGTTCACTGTTTTGGATGGTGAATTTTCCTATTAAAATAGGCCCTTGTTTGGGTTTACCAGCGCCTTTCTGACCAGCCTTTGGAAGTAGTTTAGGAATGGCTAAAGCAATGATAATGGCCAATCCAATCACTAGGTATATAATTTGTTTTTTAGTCATGTTGATTTAGTTTTTTGAATAAATGATACTGTATTCTGTTGCAGGTAGAATTTCTAAATTTTCATTGATGCGTTGACACATTTCCATGAATTGTTTCTTCTCAGTTTTATTGAAACCAGCAAAAGCTTTTTCATTGATATCATCAAAGGAAGAATCAATTTTACTCACATATCTTAAACCTTTTTTAGTGGCAACAATGCGGTGTTCTCTTCTGTCGTTAGGATTCACCTCTCTTTTTACCAAAGCTTTTTCACTGAGGTAATCAATCATTCTCACTATACCTGCTTTATCTACCTTTAAACAATTGGCTAAACATTGTTGGGTGATAAAATCACTTTTTGCAATGAGTTTTAAAACAAAGAAATAACGCTCCATATCGAGGTTTTCCATTTGTTTGGCTGCTGCACCATAGTACTTTTTAGCGATCACATTTAAGCGAAAGGCTAGGGGAGTATCTTCTTTACTGAAAGGATCGGGAATGCCCTTTTTCTTTTCTTCCATAATGGCAAAACTAGTTGTTTTTTACAATAGTTGAGTTTATCAACTAATTTTAGAAATTTTAAAGAAATAACCTGATATAGCAATAATTGTTTTTTGCTTGTATCATTTGCTTGAAAAACAGCAGTTTATTTGTAATTGATTGGAGTAGCGTAAAAATCTAATTAGTTGCGTTTATCAACTATTCACGATTTATTTATTTGAAATCGAAAACAATTCTGCACTTTTGCTAATTATAAATGTGTGTTGAAAGACATGTTAAACAGGTTGTAAATATGAAAATAGGGATTGTTTGTTATCCAACATATGGTGGTAGTGGTGTAGTAGCAACAGAATTAGGAAAGGCATTGGCATTACGTGGACATCAAGTTCATTTTATCAGTTACAAACAGCCAGCTCGCCTTGACTTCTTTTCAGGCAATACATTTTACCATGAAGTATATGTAAGTAATTATCCTTTGTTTGATTTTCCTCCTTATGAAACAGCATTGATATCGCATTTGGTGGATGTAGTTAAATTTGAAAAATTGGATTTATTACATGTGCATTATGCCATTCCACATGCCTCTGCTGCTATTATGGCAAGACAAATTTTGGCATCAGAAGGTATTCATATTCCCATTGTTACTACGCTTCATGGAACAGATATCACTTTAGTAGGAAAAGATGCATCCTTTGGTCCGGTGGTATGTTACAGTATCAATCAATCTGATGGAGTGACAACAGTTTCTGATTCACTCAAAGCAGATACACTCAGTCACTTCAATATCAAACGACATATTGAGTCAATTCCGAATTTCATTGATTTGACTAGGTTTTCCAATCAACCACGTCAGCATTTTAAATTGGCAATAGCACCTAATGGAGAGAGATTGGTGGTGCATACTTCCAATTTTAGAAAAGTAAAACGAGTAGATGATGTGGTGCGTGTTTTTTCTGAGATCAGGAAACAAATTCCTGCTAAATTATTATTGGTAGGTGATGGACCCGAGCGTATCAATATTGAAATGTTATGTAGAGAATTAGACCTACAACAATCTGTAACCTTTTTAGGTAAGCAAAATCAGATAGAAGAAATTTTAAGCATCTGTGATTTGTTTTTAATGCCGAGTGAAACAGAGAGTTTTGGATTGGCAGCATTGGAGGCTATGGCTTGTGAAGTGCCCGTTATATCGAGTAATGCAGGTGGTTTGCCTGAACTGAGTGTTGAAGGTAAAACAGGTTTCTTGTGTGAAGTGGGTGATGTGAAAACTATGGCAGAAAAGAGTATTTTTATCTTATCTGATGATGAGCGTTTACAACAATTCAAAGCCCATGCAAAAGCAAGAGCTGCTGAATTTGATATTCAAGTAATCGTTCCAAAATATGAGCGTTTTTATGAAGAGATTATTTCAAAATCTCAGAAAGTAAACTAATAGGCTTATCTCGGTTTTTTTATATGCAGGGATTATTCGTTTTTTGCGGAATGAATCCTTTGTTAAAAAGAATCGGAATTTTAGGTGGTGGTCAGTTGGGCCGCATGATGATTGAAGAGTCATTGCGCTTGAATTTACATTTTAATATTCTTGAGAATGATCCTGCTTGTCCTTGTGCTGGCATTGCAGATGAATTGATTATAGGCAGTTTGCAAGATGAGGCTAAAATTCGTGAATTGGCATCAATTTCTGATGTATTGACTTTTGAAATTGAACACGTTAATACCGAAGCATTATTACAATTGGAAAAAGAAGGCAAAGAGATCATTCCTTCACCCAGGTTATTACAAATTATACAAGACAAAGGTTACCAGAAACAATTCTTTTACGACAACGGCATACCCAGTGGCAATTTTGTTTTGGTAGACAATACCCAAAGTTGGATACCCGCATTGGCTCATATTCAATCAGAAAAATTTGCAGCTAAAACCCGCAAAGATGGTTATGATGGAAAAGGTGTTGTTCTTTTAAACAAACAAGATATTCTTGAAGGCAAAGTTGCAATTCCATTTGAACAACCATGTGTATTAGAAGAATTTATTGAATGTGAAAAAGAGTTAGCTGTGATTGTAGCAAGAGACCGTTCGGGAAATACAGTAAGCTATCCTGCTGTAGAAATGGAGTTTGATCCAATTGCCAATCTAGTTACCTTTTTGTTGTGTCCAGCGGATATTAGTTCTGAAATAGAAGAACAAGCTGAAGAATTGGCTTTACAAACCATCAATGCCATGAAGGGTGTTGGTGTTTTTGCAGTAGAAATGTTTTTAGCAAAAGATGGAAGATTGTTGGTGAATGAAGTAGCTCCAAGGGTTCACAATAGCGGACATCATACCATTGAAGCCTGTTATACCTCTCAATTTGAACAATTGGTAAGAATCTTAGCAGGTATTCCATTGGGTAGTACCCATATTGTAAAACCTGCTGTCATGATGAATTTATTAGGAGGTGAAGGATTTTCGGGAACCTATGCCATACAAGGCTTAGATGAAATCAGCAGTATGGAAGGCGTATATGTTCATTTGTATGGAAAGAAAGAAAGTAAACCCAAAAGAAAAATGGGTCATATAACCGTACTTGGAGATACACCCATGGATGCCCATGAGAAGGCTTTATATATCCAAAGCAAAGTTGGGATTGTGAAGGGGGTGATTTATGGTTACTAATAAAAAAAAATAGCCGCAATTGAATTTCAATTGCGGCTATTTTTTTATTTCATTCAATTCTTAAGCGGGAATTTGTTTCTTCATGAGTAAATGAACCAATTCAGTCAATTTGAGTTTTAGTTCATTTCTATTTACGATGAAATCAATAAAGCCATGTTCTAAAAGGAATTCAGAACTTTGGAATCCTTTTGGTAAATCTTTACCAATGGTTTCTTTGATGACACGAGGACCAGCGAAACCAATTAGAGCTTCTGGTTCAGCAATGTTTACATCACCCAACATGGCAAAACTAGCAGTTACACCACCAGTAGTTGGATCGGTTAATAAAGAGATATAAGGAATACCAGCTTTACCTAATAAAGCTAATTTAGCAGATGTTTTAGCCATTTGCATCAAAGAGAAAGCAGCTTCCATCATACGTGCACCACCTGATTTAGAGATGATCATCAATGGAATTTTATTTTCTCTTGCATAATCAATAGCGCGTGCAATTTTTTCACCCACAACACTACCCATACTTCCACCAATAAAACCGAAGTCCATACAAGCCACCACCAATTTCTGGTTTTCAGCAAGCGTACCCACAGCTACTTTCATGGCATCATCTAAACCACTTTTCTTTTGGGATTCTTCAAGACGTTTTGCGTATTCCTTGGTATCTTTAAACTTGAGTGGATCGGTAGGTTTAATATTGGTAAACAATTCTTCAAAATCTGTTCCGAATAAAATCTGGAAATACTCATCAGAACCTATTTTATCGTGGTAGCTGCAACTTGGACAAACGTAATTGTTTTTAGCATGATCTTCAGCCAGAAGGTTTTTCTTACATCTTGAGCACTTATGCCACAATCCATCTGGTACCGCCTTTTTCTCCGATGTAAGGGTTGTGATACCCTCTTTCATTCTAATATACCAACTCATCGTAATTTTATAATAAGGTTCGAAATAAAAGCATGAAGGCAAATATACCAAGAGAAATAAATTAAGCTATTGATAAACAGATTAATAAACGATGCTTTAACCAAGCTATTTTGACCAGTTCTAACTAGGTGTTTGGAGGGAATATGCAAAAAAAAAGCCTCCTATGAGGAGGCTTTTTTGTATTTGAAAATTGATTAAGCAATTGTAACTGTTTGGTCTAAGTAAACATCTTGAACAGCGTTCAATAATGCAATACCTTCGTTCATTGGCTTTTGGAAAGCTTTTCTTCCTAAGATTAAACCTTGACCACCAGCACGTTTATTTACTACTGCTGTAGTAACTGCTTCAGCCAAATCAGAAGCACCTTTAGACTCACCACCAGAGTTGATCAAACCTTGACGACCCATATAGCAGTTAGCAACTTGGTAACGGGTTAAATCGATTGGGTGACTAGAAGAAAGTTCTGTATAAACTTTATCATGAGTTTTACCGAAGTTCAAAGCAGTATAACCACCATTGTTGGTAGGTAATTTTTGTTTGATGATATCAGCTTGGATGGTCACACCTAAATGATTTGCTTGTGAGCTTAAATCAGCTGAAGTATGGTAATCAACACCATCTTTTTTGAAAGCATTGTTTCTTGTATAACACCACAAGATAGTAGCCATACCTAACTCATGAGCACGCTCGAAAGCAGCAGCTACTTCTTGGATTTGGCGACCTGACTCATCAGAACCAAAATAGATGGTAGCACCCACTGCAGTTGCACCTAAGTTCCAAGCTTCATCAACTGAACCAAACATGATTTGGTCGAATTTATTTGGGTAACTTAAGAATTCATTGTGGTTTAATTTAACAATGAAAGGAATTTTATGAGCATATTTTCTAGCGCAAGAAGCCAATACTCCATAAGTTGAAGCAACAGCATTACAACCACCTTCGATAGCTAATTTGATGATGTTTTCAGGATCAAAATAAATTGGATTTGGAGCAAATGATGCACCAGCACTGTGCTCAATACCTTGGTCTACAGGTAAAATTGAAACATAACCTGTTCCACCTAAACGGCCATGGCTATATAAATCTTGCAAGCTTCTTAAAACTTGCGGGTTGCGGTTTCCGTTTAAAAATGAACGGTCAACGAAATCACCACCCGGCAACATAATCAGATCTTTGCTAATTGTTTTACAGTTGTGGTTTAAAAGGAATTCGGCTTTATCGCCTAATAATTCAGCAATTTTTGTCATATCACAGGTAATTAAGGTTGGCAAACTTACACTTTTTTAAAAAAGATAGCAGGCAAAAATTTATTATTATTACTTCTTTTAAAAGAACTTATGTCATATTTTAGCCAATCACATGAGTATACTAGTAAAAAAGGTCCTTGAAAAATCTGAATTGGAGCAAGTTTGGGCCATCCGACATGAAGTTTTTGTAATTGGACAAAATTGTCCGGAGGAATTGGAATGGGAATATGAGGAGGAGTCGGTGCACTTTATGGCCACATTACATGGTGAGCCTTGTGGAACTGCCAGGTGGAGAAAGACAGACAAAGGATACAAGCTAGAAAGATTTGCTGTATTAGAAAAATGCAGAGGCAATGGCGTGGCATCAGCATTGATACAAGCCGTGATAGCAGATTTACCTGAAGATGCCACCTATGTATATCTACATGCGCAATTGGAAGCTGCAGGCTTATATGAAAAACATAGATTCAAAAGAGAAGGTGAGCATTTTTGGGAAGCTGGAATTGAGCATGTGAAGATGAGATTGGATGCATAAAAAAATAGGCTGATTCAATTTTGAATCAGCCTATTTTTATTTTCTTATTCCACTATCGCGTGGTACATACCTTTGATTTCTGCATCAAATTTTTGTTCAATGACTTTTCTTTTGGCTTTTTGAGTTGGGGTTAACTCGCCTCCTTCCAAAGTAAAGGGTCTTCTTTTGATGATATAATTTTTAACGCGTTCGAACTTTCCGAGTTCATTGGCATATTTATGCATATCAACATCTAACCATTTTTTGATTTCTTCATCTTGAATGAATTCATCTGCCTGATTGAAGAAATCTTCTTTGAAACCAAACACCTCTTTTAATTCTTCTCTTGAAGGAACGATGATGGCTGTTAAGTATTCTTGTTTATCACCAATTAAGAAAATTTGTTCAATCTTATTTGATTTTAAATAGGTGTTTTCAATTGGAGTTGGATACACATTCTTACCAAATGAATTCACTAAAATATTCTTGATACGGTCTGTGATTTTTAAATAACCTTTATAGAATTTACCAACATCACCAGTATGTAACCAGCCCTCAGCATCAATGGCTTCAGCAGTTTGTTCAGGAAGATTCCAATAGCCCTTCATCACGTTTTGTCCGCGAACAAGAATTTCTCCTTCTGCCGATTCAAAATTAGGATTGAAACTTGCATTGGTTTGAATGGTGATGATTTCTTTGGTTTCAGGGTTTTGAATGGCGACTTCACAGCCTTTTCCAATTCTTCCAACGCTACCAAAAATAGGACGAGCAGGTTCATTCACAGAAACCAATGGTGAGGTTTCTGTTAAACCATATCCTTCACAAACTAGTACACCAATGTTTCCAAAAAACTCACCCACATGCTGCGGCATGGCACCACCACCTGAAATCATAATTTTCATTTGGCCGCCTAAT
>JBMLPO010000470.1:0-1468 GCA_049242065.1 Bacteroidia bacterium | reverse complement strand
AAAATTAGCCCAGGTGTTTTACCATTTTACCTCTATAAGGCAAAAATCCTTTGTTTTGAAAAAATGATTTGGCATTCAAATTAAATTCTAGATAATCCAGTTCCATTCTATTGATGTTTAATTCTTTGGCAAGCTTTTCTGCTTTGTCCATTAAGAGGGCACCAATTCCGTTTCTTTTATATTTTTCAGAAACAGACAACTGATCAATATGAATGATTTGATGCGTAAAATAAAAGGCACTTTCAGGTATATTTTTAATGACAATCAGAATGTATCCAATGATTTCATCATTCAATTTGGCAACAAAAACTCTGTTCATTTCGTTTGAAAGCATCACATCCATAACTTTTTGAATTTCATTGTAATCAAAAGGTTTATAAATAGTTGGCAGGAATTGAGCATGTAGATTTTGTACATGTTCAACTAAATGTGCAATCTGTTTAAACTCTCTGGTTTCCGAAATTTCTATGTTCATTTTTGGTTTCTATTAAACTTAAAGACATTTGTTAATTCAAAGGAAAATTAATTTCATACGAAAATGCACTAGTTGAACTTTTGAATAATCTAGTGCAATCAAAAAATTTAAAGTAAAGTAAAAGGAAATGAATTATAAGAAATACTTAAAAACAAGAATCCGTGTATTTGAAAAACAATTTTACCTTCTATAACTCAAATGCTAATCCCATATTTATATTTAAATTAGCCATGGGCTGAGCTATACTGAATTTATTTTTAATGCCTTTGAAATCTATAGTTTCGATATCTTTAAAATTAGGCTTTCCATATTGGTAATCAAAGTTGATAAAAAAAGATGATTCTCTTGTCATTCGCATATCTAAGCCTATCCCTAAATTAATGGTAGGACTAAAAGCTGTTTTGCTATTTTGTTTTAACCAAATATATTCACCATTGCCAATTGCTGAAGTAGTGATTTGTGGAACATAAGCGGCCATTAAACCCAAAGTAGCTCTTGGTATAAAACTAATTTCTTGATTTGCCTTTATTTTGCTAAATCCACCAAACATCAAACCTCCTCTTTTATAAGCTCCACCTTCAACAGTCCAGTTGTAGTAAGGAAAAACTATCCAGTATTCATTAGCAACATCTTGTGAAGCAATTGGGTTTATTTCTGCTTGTGCTAAGCCAATTATTCCAAAATTGCTATTTGCAAACTGTTGGGAATAAAAGAAATTTACATTCGCACCATATCTCGCCCAGCCGCTATAATCTTTGGTAATATCCATACTGCCGAATCTGCCAGTTGGAATAGAAGTACCTAAAGAAAATCCCCAATTTGATACCTTGTATTGTGCTTGAATCTCATTTGTAAAAAACAAAATGAATAAGAGGTAAGGTAGTAATTTTTTCATAAGCTATTAGATGTTTGGCCTCGAAAATAGAAATTATTCAATATAAAATACAGAGATTTTAAAAAGGAGAAAGCAATTTAATTTTCATTCCTCAATTG
>JBMLPO010000469.1:0-9091 GCA_049242065.1 Bacteroidia bacterium | reverse complement strand
TATTATGTATTTATTTACTCATTACTTAAGAGGAAAAGGATATTTAAACATTGCTAATGATGAACACCAACACGATTTAGGTAAATTCATGTTTGCTTTCTCTGTGTTCTGGACTTACATGTTCACTTCGCAATTCTTATTAATATGGTATGCAAACATTCCTGAAGAAGTTACCTACTATAAAGAAAGATTATTCGGAAGTTATAATTTCCTATTCTTCTTTATTATCGTATTAAACTTCCTTGTTCCTTTCTTTATCTTCATGAGAAGAGATTGGAAGCGTAGCAAAGCGGTAGGATTCATTGTAGGTGGTGCCATCTTATTAGGTCACTGGTTAGATGTATTCTTAATGGTGATGCCAGCTTCTATGAATATCGCAACTGATCCTACTGAAGCAAATCCTACTGGAGTTATCAAAGTTGATTTCCAAGGATTTGGTTTAATGGAAATTGGGTTCTTGTGTATGTTCGCTGGATTATTCTTGTGGATGACTTTAAAAGCATTAACCAAAGCTAATTTGTATCCAACTAAACATCCTTACTTAATGGAAAGTGCCTTACATGATGTAGGTATCTAAACAGAATTGATAAAACTAAAAAAGGCTCCAATGGAGCCTTTTTTAGTTTTATATCATTGAGAATAAAATTTTATAAATCTCTTTCAAAAACAATCACCGCATTGGCTCCATCAAATTTACCTGCAGGATTGTATTTAGTAATCGTCAGTTTTACTTTTTGTATATATGAAAATCGTTCACATAATTCATTGATGATTGACTTACCTAATTCCTCAATTAAGGCTCTTCTATTATTCATTTGTTTAGAAATCATTGTAAAAACTTCTTCGTAATTGATCACATCAGATAATTCTTTGAATTCTTTATCATCATAAACAAATTGTTCCAATACCACATCAACCCTGAATTTACCGCCATTCTTTGCCTCTTCAGGGTACCATCCATGATAGGCGTGAAATTCCATTCCCTCTAATCTTGTTTCAAGCTTCATTTGCTTTCTTTTTTACTTGTACAAAAAAGCTAATTTCGCAGCAAGAAAAAAAGTTTGTTTTTGGAAACTCAATCAGACTTTAAATGTTTAAACAATATGAATGCAGAAAACACTTTTATTCGCTCAAACAAAACTGACGCCTACCAACATCATGATTATTATTTGATGGATGAACTTCTAACAGAAGAACACATCTTAATCAGAAATACTGTGCGTGATTGGGTTAAAAAGGATCTCTCCCCTATCATTGAAGATTGCGCTCAAAAAGCTGCATTCCCTCATCATATAATCAAAGGTTTAGCCGAAGCCGGTGCATTCGGACCTCAATTGCCTGCTGAATATGGATGCGGTGGTTTAGACTACATCACCTATGGCATCATTATGCAAGAATTGGAAAGATGCGATTCTGGTATTAGATCAACAGCTTCTGTACAAGGAAGTTTAGTGATGTATCCAATTTATAAGTTTGGGTCTGAAGAACAAAAACACAAATACCTTCCTAAACTAGCCAAAGGCGAATTGATGGGTTGTTTCGGATTAACTGAACCCAATCATGGCTCAAATCCTGCAGGAATGACTACCAATTTTAAAGATGCTGGTGATGGTAAAAATGTAATATTAAACGGCGCTAAAATGTGGATTAGCAATGCTCCATTTGCTGATATCGCAGTTGTTTGGGCAAAGAATGAAGAAGGCAAAATAAAGGGGATTATCGTTGAAAGAGGAATGGAAGGTTTCACTACACCTGAAACTCATAATAAATGGAGTTTGAGAGCAAGTGCAACAGGCGAACTTGTTTTCAATGATGTGCTGGTGCCAAAAGAAAATATACTTCCACTTGTTGAAGGCTTAAAAGGCCCTCTTACCTGTTTAAACTCTGCCAGGTATGGAATTAGCTGGGGAGCAATTGGAGCTGCGCTAGATTGTTATGATACAGCCCTAAGATACAGTAAAGAAAGAATTCAATTTGGTAAACCTATAGGTGGTTTTCAATTGCAACAAAAAAAATTAGCAGAAATGATTACCGAAATCACCAAGGCACAATTGTTAACTTGGAGATTAGGTGTTTTAATGAATGAAGGTAGAGCAACTCCTGCTCAAATCAGTATGGCTAAAAGAAACAATGTAGATTTGGCTTTAAATGTTGCACGTAACGCTCGCCAAATGCTTGGAGGTATGGGCATCACTGGTGAATATCCTATCATGCGTCATATGATGAATTTAGAATCAGTTGTTACTTATGAAGGAACACATGATATTCATTTATTGATTACAGGCATGGATATTACAGGAGAAAATGCTTTTGTTTAAACATTCTTAGGGTAAAATTATTTTTTGCATTCATGATGCAAAATTGTAAGTTGAACCCAATGTATTACTAAAAAAAACAATAAGATGATGTACGTAATTAAATTTGGTACCGATGGATGGCGTGGCATTATTGCCAATGAGTTTACTGTTGATAATGTTAAAAGAGTTGCACAAGGAACTGCTGAATTCATTAAGAAAAACTTCCCGAATAATCTATCAATTGTATTAGGCCACGATTGCCGTTTTGCAGGAGAACTTTTTGCAGAAGCAACTGCACAAGTAATGTGTGCAAATGGTATCAAGGTAAAGATGGCTAAAGGATTTGTATCAACACCCATGGTAAGTTTGGGCGCTGTTAAATTTGGCGCTGCATTAGGGGTGATCTTAACTGCAAGTCATAATCCTCCTGCCTATAACGGATATAAATTAAAGGCTCATTATGGCGGCCCTTCAAGCCCAGCAGTAATTGATGAAGTTGAACAAGCTATACCCAATCATTTAGTTGAGGTTCCAAATAAATCAATTGAGGCATTAGTTGCTGAGGGAATGATTGAATATGTAGATCTTGAAACTTTATATGTAAATGAAGTTGAATCTAAATTCGATTTGAAACTCATTAAAGGATCAGGAATGGAGTTTGCTTATGATGCGATGTATGGCGCAGGGCAAAATGTAATGAGAAGAATTTTCCCGGAAATTACCCTTTTACATTGCGATTATAACCCAGGTTTTGATGGCCAAGCACCTGAGCCAATTCATAAAAACTTAACTGAATTCAGTGAATTAATTAGAATTAGTGAAGAAATAGATTGTGGTTTGGTTACAGATGGCGATGCAGATAGAATTGGTTTGTATAATAAAGCTGGAAAATTTGTAGACTCGCATCATATCATTCTTTTATTGGTACACTATTTACATAAGTACAAAGGAATGGATGGAAAAGTAATCACCACCTTTAGTGCTACCTCAAAAATCACCAAATTGGCTGAAGCTTATGGTTTACCAATCGAAATCACTAAAATAGGTTTCAAATACATTTGTGAAAAAATGGTAACTGAAAATGTTTTAGTTGGTGGTGAAGAAAGTGGTGGTATTGCCATTAAAGGTTTCATCCCCGAAAGAGATGGTATCTGGATTGGATTAACTTTATGGGAATTCATGGCTAAAACTGGAAAAAGCTTAGATGAATTAATCCAAGAAGTGTACGATGTGGTTGGTTCATTCTCGATGGGTAGAATTGATTTACATATCACCGAAGAAATTAAACAAAATGTTTTAAGTGCTTGTAAGGCTGGCAAATACACTCAATTCGGTAATTACAACATAGAAAAAACAGAAGACTTAGATGGATTTAAATTCCATTTAGGAAACGGCGAGTGGGTTATGATTCGCGCAAGCGGAACAGAACCGGTATTGAGAGTTTATTCAGAAAGTGATACCGACGCAAACGCGCAAAAAATTCTTGAAGCATGTAAAAATACCATATTGGCTTAAAGAAAATAAATTCATAAAAAAGGCCACTTGTAAAACTACAGGTGGCCTTTTTTATGAATTATTGATTGGTTTTAATCGTTCTTAATGTAAATTAATTACCCAATTAAAATCATCTTGGTGATTACCTGTTTGAATACCATACATGGTTTTATAAATCCAATTTGAGATGACTCTTTTCTCTGCATCTGGTAACATATAATCTTTTCCTTTGTAACCAATACCAGCTATTTTAGCAATAATTGCAGCTGTACCAGTTCCAAAACAATCTGTAAGAATTCCAGCTTCTGCTGCCTCAATCACCTCTTTTACTGTAATTTTTCTTTCCTCAATTTTTAATCCTCTTTGTCTTAAAAGTTGAATACAACTATCTCTGGTTACACCTTTGAGGATATTCCCGTCTAATGATGGAGTCCAAACAGTATCATCATTGATAATAAAAAACAAATTGGTGGTGCCAGATTCTTCAACATGCTCATGTGTTTTACCATCTGTCCAGATAATCTGGTCATAACCCTTTTTCTTGGCTTCAATTGTAGGTAACATCGATATTCCGTAGTTACCTGCTGCTTTAGCAAATCCGGCCATACCATCAGATGCACGTACATATTTTTCTTCTACCAATACTTTGATAGGTTTTGGGTAATAACTATTAACAGGGCAACAAAAAATAATGAAGCTGTAGTTATTACTTGGTCTTACTCCCACAAAATCGTCAGTGGCAAACATAAATGGTCTCAAGTACAAAGCACTTCCCTCTTTGGTTGGAATCCAATCTTTTTCAAGTGAAACCAAAGTTTTTAAGCCCGCCATGAACAATTCTTCAGGAATAACAGGCATTCCCATTCTAACTGCACTTTCATTAAGACGAATGAAATTATCAATGGGTCTGAATAATAAAGCCTCACCAGATGCATTTTTAAAGGCTTTCATGCCTTCAAAAATAGCCTGACCATAATGGATAGCTGAAATAGATGGAGCCATCATAATGGGACCATAAGGAAGTATCTCTGGTTCTCTCCATTCACCTTCTATATAATCAACCTTAAACATATGATCTGAGAAAATTTTCCCAAACTCAATGTTCTCAAAATCACACTGCTCAATTCTTGATTGCTGTGTTTTATTTATTTTTATCGAAATTGCCATGGTATGAATAATGGTTTAAAGATAGAAGATGCATTTGTGCTCCCCCTATTCGATGAAATATTCGGGGTCAAAGAAACAGATTTTTCCATACAAATCAACCCTTTGGGTAAAGGTCATCATAAACTGCTGATGCTTAGTGATTGTAAAACACATGATTATTTTTCAGAACCTGAGCAACAGTTATTAAATGGCATACTAGATAAAGGCCTAAAAAAGAGCCTAGATGATATCTGGCTGATCAATCCAGAAAAGGAATCTGCCTCATTTGAACAAATCCTAGGTATATTAAAACCCCAAACAGTTATTATTTGGGGATGCGAATCTTTCTTACAAAAGAATCAGATTAAACTTGAGCAACATCAACAAGCCTTATTGCATGGTATCAATATTTTAAAGGCACAGCCATTAGTTGATTATATCAATGATAATAATGCCAAAGGAAAACTCTGGGTAGCCATGAAAAAAATGTTTTTCTCTTAATTAGAATTATGAAACTCATTTTCGCTAGTCATAACCAAAACAAGGTTCAAGAAATCAATTCACTTTTACAGGGAATTGCAGAAGTACATTCTTTAAATGATATTGGAATCTTTGAAGAAATTCCAGAAACAGGAAATACGCTAAAAGAAAATGCATCGATTAAAGCAAAAGCATGTTTTAAATTAACTGGTTTAAATGTTTTTGCTGATGATACAGGCTTAGAGGTAGAAGCATTAAACGGCGAACCAGGGGTTTACAGTGCACGTTATGCTGGTCCTGAAAAACTAGCCTGGAAAAACATGGAAAAACTCATGTTAGAACTAGAATCACATGAAAACAAAAGGGCTCGTTTTGTAACCTTCATCTCTTTAATTATCAATCAAGAAGAATATTTTTTTGAAGGAGAAATCAGTGGCACCATTATTCAAGAGATGAGGGGAACCAATGGATTTGGTTATGACCCTATATTTGTACCAGATGGGGAAACCAGAACAATGGCTGAATTAAGTCCTGAAGAAAAAAATAAAATTTCACATCGCGCCAAAGCATTAGAAAAAATGAAAATTTTTCTAATGGAATATTCAAACAAATAAAAACTATTGTTTTAAAGTGCTCGGCTTTCCCTTTAGATTTTCCTGAAGATCTAGCAAAGCTGAATCGTCGGCTTCTAAATCTGAAAGTTTATGACGATAGAAGTAAACAGGTATCTGACCCACAATGATGGCTAATCCCACAATTATTGAAGTTACCAAATAAGCAGGATTATCTTTAATTAAAAACGCAATGATTATGAAAGCTAGATTAACTGAAACCAAAGTAAAACTAACTTCACGGTGATTCAAACCAATTCTCATCAACCAATGATGAATATGGTTTCTATCTGCCTGAAATGGAGATTTCCTTTTACTAGTTCTTAGGATAAATACTCTTAAGGTATCATACAATGGAACTATCAATATTGCGATTGCTATACCTGGTGCAGAATCTAATTGATTCGTTATACCAATTTGAGAGATATTTGTCTCAATAAAATGAACTGCGAAAATGGCAAGTAAAAATCCTGAAGTTAATGAGCCCGCATCTCCTAAAAATATTTTTGCAGGATTAAAATTAAAAAACAAAAATCCTAGTAAAGCCCCTGCAAGAGCAAATGCCATCAAAGACCAACCGTGATCATCTGTGTTATAAAAATAGACCGCAAAAGTTAAACTCATCAATAGCCCTAAGCCCCCTGCCAAACCATCAGCACCATCTATTAAATTAAAGGAGTTGGTAATTACTATTAAGGTGAACATGGTTAATGGAATACTAACCCAAAGAGGTATTTCATGAACACCAAAAACACCATGAAAATCTGTTAATTTAATGGGTGTTAGATAAGCAACCAAACCTGCTGCAATTAATTGGGTACCCAATTTTTTCATGGGTGATAAAATGATTATATCATCTTTCAATCCACTAAAAAACAATAAAATTAAGGAAGCTTGTAAGTATTGTATTCCTTGAAAGTCATTAAAATTACCCCAAATAGAAACCGACAAAACAAATCCTATGAATACTGCTAATCCACCCAATCTGGGAATTTTGTTTGAGTGAATTTTTCTTTCATCCGGCTTATCATACAATCCTTTCAATTTCGCCACAGTAATAATTGAAGGAATTGCAAATACTACAATCAGAAAAGAAGATATACTTATCAGAATAATATCAATCATAATTCGGGGTTATAGGTCTTCATGAAGCAATATATTAAAATATTCTATAAATCTATAACCTGAATAAAAATTAAAACTTAAAGCCTAAAACTATGGAGCCAAGCGATTTGATTTCCAAATGTTTTCATCCAAATGAAACTTAAATCTATCATGAAGCCTACTTGCTCTTCCTTGCCAAAACTCAAACATATTTGGAACCAAAACATAACCACCCCAATGTTTGGGTCTGATGATAGGCGTTTCTGAAAACAGTTTTTTTAACTCTTCTAATTTATTTTCAATCACATGCCTTCCTTCAATTGGCTGACTTTGCGGTGAGGCATGAGCGCCTATTTGACTGTCAATTGGTCTACTAAAAAAATAATCATCAGATTCATTTTCACTTACTTTTTTAATGGAACCTTCAACTCTTATCTGTCTTTGTAGTTCTGGCCAAAAAAACACCAATGCTGCATAGGGATTAGAGCGCATTTGTTTGCCTTTATCACTGTCATAATTAGTAAAGAATACCAGTCCCTCTTGATTTATTCCTTTTAAAAGTACAATTCTTGCAGCAGGTCGTCCATCAAAATTTGATGTTGCTAAAGTCATTGCATTGGGCTCATTTACTTCTGCTTGAATGGCCTCATGCATCCAAAGTTTAAATTGTTCAAAAGGATCTGATAAAACATCTTTTTCATTGAACTCTTTTAAGGTATAATCTTTCCTAATGGAGGCTATTTGTTCACTACTAATCATCATTCAATTTTTTATTAGTTCGAATATAAAATTAAAGCCAGTAAATTATTCTGATATCTATCAATAAACAGAATTAGGTTTGAAATGATTTCAAATGTTTCATAACACTTAAAATTTAAACCAAATAATCTATTTTGAATTGAAACTGAGGTACAATAAATGACAAAAGATATTTTTACATTTTTTTCTTGATTGAATTAGCTTATTTGTAATATGAAATTAAAAGAAATTGGAACAAACTTTAAACCGCAAAAGGGCGCTTTGTTGATAGGAGAGCCTTTTATGGCTGACCCCAATTTCAAAAAAAGTTTGGTACTTCTTTGCGAGCATGAATTAGAGGGTTCAGTTGGTTTTGTAATTAATAAACCTATGAATATAATGTGCAGCGAATTGGTTCCTGATATTTTAGATTATGATTTCCCACTATTTTACGGCGGCCCAGTTGAAGAAAACAGCTTACATTTTATTCATCGCCTAGGACATTTAATTGAAGACTCCATTGAGATTTGTGATGGTATTTTTTGGGGCGGAGATATAGAACAAGTTAATACCTTATTAAAAGAACAAAAAGCTACAGAAAAAGACTTCAAATTCTTTATTGGTTATAGTGGTTGGGGACCTAATCAATTGGAAATAGAAATGGAACATAAAGCCTGGTGGTCAGGTTATGCCAATACTCAAATTGTTTTTGAAACACCGGCAGATGAAATGTGGAGTCTACAAGTTAAAGAGTTGGGTGAAGATTATGCTTATCTTGTAAATTCTCCTGAAGATTATTTATGGAATTAAATGAAAAACCTGCTCAAAATTTTTTTTGATTTGAGTTTGCAAACTCCTTAATTCAATTTGAATTAACCTACAGTATTCCTCATATACCTTTTCAACTGAATAAGTCTGAGTATCGGTTTCAAAAAACAATTTAGACAAAGGCAATTCAGCTAATAAACTTTTTCTTTGTTGATGAAAGATTTGTTTTCCAATTGAAAAATACACCTTTTCATTCTTTAATAGACGTTCTGTTTGAATTTGATTTCCTTGATACTGATGAATGATTGCCGGAACTCGAATGCCTCTTAACATTTGCTCCAATTCATCATACGCTTTTACAATATGTATAATCAATGGTTTTGATAATTGTTCAGCCAAATCAATTTGAACTTGAAAAATAGCTTTCTGCCTTTCAAATTCTGTTTTATTTCT
>JBMLPO010000468.1:0-2252 GCA_049242065.1 Bacteroidia bacterium | reverse complement strand
GAAAGAATTGAAGGGATGAAAGTAATTACTGAAAACATCATGAAGGGAAGATGGGATGAAGTAACATTAGGCACAGAGTCACAGTTGAAAGCCACCATGGTAATAAAATTTAGCATTGAAAAAGCCTCTGCTAAAATCAGGAATGAAGGCCCGGTAGGTGATGATGAGTTACTGGATGAAGTTTGGAGTGGTCATATTCCATTGGTTTTGAAGGCCCAATTACCTGTTCAGGATAACAAATTTGGGATTGAACTAGAGATGAGTAATAGTGTGAAAAATTATTATGAAAACAATAAATAATCATGAAACTCCTCCATTCAAATATTCATTTAATTGGTGAACAAGTAGAATTAATTCCTTTAGAATCTAGGCATTTTGAGGAATTAACAAACTTAGCCGGTGAACCTATAATCTGGGAATTTATTCCAGTTGACATGAGCAGTAATGAAAAATGTCACCTTGCTTTTACGAATGCTAATATTCAAAAAGAAAAAGGCAATCAGTTTCCTTTTGTAATTATTCATAAACAAGAAAACAAAATAATTGGTAGTACACGATTGATGAATATCGAACCTGAGTTTAAAAAACTGGAAATTGGCTGGACCTGGTTACACCCTGATTATTGGGCTTCTGCGGTAAATTTAGAATGTAAATTACTGTTACTCAATTTTTGCTTTGAAGAATTAAAAACCATTCGTGTACAATTTAAAACGGATGAAAATAATATTCGTTCACAAAAAGCCATTCGAAAAATTGGTGCTCAATTCGAAGGTATTTTAAGAAATGATATGATCAGAGACAATGGTACTTATAGAAATTCAGTTTACTTCAGCATTATCATAAAAGAATGGTTAGATGTAAGAACTCATTTAATGTCATTATTAAAATCAAAATTAAATGAGCAAAATAATCAATAAGGAAAATGCCGTTTCTTATAGTTGGGGAAGCAATTGTCTTTCCTACGTATTAAGTATGAGTGATGAAATTTCAATCAAACAGGAATTGATGCCCATTGGTAGCAAGGAACAATTACATTTTCACCAAAATGCCAATCAGTTTTTTTATATATTAAAAGGTCAGGCTACTTTTTATTTAGAAGAGGAAATTTTCATACTAAACCCAAATGATGGCCTAAGTGTGTCTAAAAACACCAAACATTTTATTGCCAATGAAAGCCATAATGAAATTGAGTTTTTAGTGATATCACAGCCTAATACAAATAATGATAGAATAAACTTATGAATAAATCTGAACTATTAAATCTTTTGCTCGATACTCAATCCGATACAATACCATATTTTGATTTATCAGAAGTAGAATTGAATAAATCTTACGGAGAAGGAAAATGGACAGTACGCCAAATTCTACATCATTTAACTGATGTTGAATATTTATTACTTGGTAGGCTCAAAAAAATAATTGCAGAGCCTAAGCAAGTTATATGGGCTTTTAATCAAGATGATTGGGATAAGGCTTTCGATTATTTAAATGAACCTTTAAGGGGCAAAAAAGAACTTTATTCACTTTGTAGGCAAATGAACTATCAGCTTATAGATAAGTATTTTGATAAATATAAGTCAAAGGAGTTTGTACATAATGAAACAGGCTTACGAAGCTTACAAGATGAATTTGAAAAAGTGGCTTTGCACAATCAATCACACATTGAACAAATAAAAATGGCTTTATCACAATGAGTAAAATTGATTTCAACAACAAAACATTTTCATTGATTTCTAACTCTGAAAACGGTAAAGTAACTGACGAAACCATTTTTGAATACAAACAAAAAGGCAATTTAGTTACAGCCGATTACTATGGAGGAAACATTTTATATGGAAAAATTATCGCGGTTTTAGAAGGTAATTATTTAAACATGTTGTACCAATGTATAACCGATAAAAATATACTGATGGCGGGAAAAGCTAAAGCTCTAATTAGTATAAATGAATCTAATAAAATAAAACTAGAACTTAACTGGGAATGGTTAGATAATGCAGAAGAAAAAGGAACTTCCATTTACATAGAAAAATAAAAACATGACTAAAGAATTTAATTATAGAACCGCATCCATCTCCGATTTAAAACAACTACCAGAATTAGGTTTATCAGCTTATGGACAGTTTAAATCTGTTATTACTAAAGAGAATTGGGAGAAATGGGAAGCTGGATTTAAGAGTGATGAAAACTTTTTGAACTTGTTGTCTATCTCCACTTGTTTTGTATGTGAGGCTGAAAATGAAATAGTTGGCATG
>JBMLPO010000467.1:0-2561 GCA_049242065.1 Bacteroidia bacterium | reverse complement strand
TTCATTTACACATCAAAAGATTCGCGCATGTTGGGAATATAAATATGTTTGAATCCTTCATTGGCTAATCTCTCTTTGAATGCCAATTGGTTTTCATATTCACCATGTACCAAAAATAATTTTTCTACTTTTTTAGGGTCGATGCATTTTAAAAAGCGAATCATTTCTTCGTAATCAGCATGGGCTGAATAGTAGTCGAGTGATTTTACTTCTGCTTTTACTTGGTAGTCTTCACCAAAAATTCTTACCAAAGTATCACCTGCTTTTAGTTTGCCTCCAAGACTTTCAGGAGTGGCATATCCAACCAATAATATAGTGGTTGATGGATCCTGAATATGATTGGCGATATGGTGTTTCACTCTGCCTGCTTCGGCCATGCCACTTGCCGAAATGATGATACATGGACCAGCATAATTATTCAAGGTTTTTGATTCTTCTAACTCACTGATGAAATGTAAGTTTTTAAATCCAAATGGGTCTGGGTCTTTGGCGATATAATCCAAAAATTCTTCGCGGTAACATTCATCATGTTCACGCATGATATTCGTAGCTTTCACAGATAGCGGACTATCTACAAAAACTTTGATATTGGGTAATTGATTTTTGTTATAAGCTTGGTCTAATAAGTAAACAATTTCTTGGGTACGGTCTACACTAAATGCAGGGATAATCAATTTACCTTTTTTCTCAACACAAGTATGATTAATGATAGCCAGTAATTCTGCTTCAGCATCAATTGCTACTGGATGTTTTTTGTTGCCATAAGTACTTTCACAAATGAGGATATCACATTGATCGAACTCTTGTGGGTCGCGAAGAATGGAATCGCCATACTTACCAATATCACCTGTAAAAGTAATTTTTTTCGATTTGCCTGTTCCTGTCTTGATAGTTAAATGAACACAAGCAGAACCCAATAAATGTCCTGCATCGGTAAAATGAAATTTGAATTCTGAATCAACCTTCATTTCTTGGTCGTAACCTACTTCTTGCATTAGGCTCAAAGCCTTTTCAACATCTTCCGTTTCATATAAAGCATCAATGATAGTTAGGCCTTTTCTTTTTCTTCTTTTGTTCACAAATGCCAAATCTTGTTCCTGAATATGGGCCGAATCCATCAACATGATTTTACATAAATCAAGTGTCGCTGGTGTGCAAAATATAATGCCATTGAATCCTTGCTTCACCAAACGAGGAATCAATCCGGCATGGTCGATATGTGCATGAGAAAGAATGAGGTAGTCCAATTCAGCTGGATTGAAACCGAAATGCCTGTTTAAGTCATCCTTGTTATCAAAACGACCTTGAACCAAACCACAATCCAATAAAATTTTTGTCCCTTTGGGAGTGGTAAGAAGATGTTTGCTGCCTGTTACCATTTGGGCTGCACCGAAAAATTGAATCTGCATCCTGCAAATTAGAAGAATAAGCGAAGTCTTCAAAACAAAAGGCGGAATAATACTGAGCTAGCTAGCTAATCAGCTGCAAGCTTTGTGTTTATAAGTAGATAGGCTGAAGATAAATTGTCATATTTTTCAAAATTCTTCCAAGAAAGTTCAAAGTGTTTTCCACAAAATTCTTTGAAACGCATTTCTCTTTTTACATTTGTTTAATTAGACGTATTATTGTTTTCAGAATATATAGAGATTAGGATTATGCATTTAGCAATCGCAGGAAATATCGGGTCGGGAAAGACAACATTAACAACCTTGTTATCTAAACATTACAAGTTTGAACCACATTATGAAAACGTAGAAGACAATCCCTATATCAGTGATTTCTATGAAGATATGCAACGTTGGAGCTTCAATATGCAGATTTATTTTCTGAATACCCGTTACAATTCTTTGTTACAAATTCAGAAGGGAAAAAAGAATGTGATTCAAGACAGAACCATTTATGAGGATGCCAATATTTTTGCGCCGAACCTACATAGCATGGGTTTAATGAGTACACGCGATTTTGATACGTATCAAAGATTGTTTGAATCGATGGTGCAAACGGTAAAGGCTCCTGATTTATTGATTTATTTAAGAGCCAGCATTCCTAGTTTGGTGAACAATATCCAAAAACGTGGCCGGGAATATGAAGACAGCATCCGTTTAGATTATTTAAGAAGATTAAATGAACGTTACGAGGCTTGGATGAGCTCTTATCGCGGTAAACACATTATTGTAGAAGTAGATGATTTGAATTTTGCTGATAACAGTGAACATTTGGGTAGTATCATTTCTAGAATAGAAGCTGAAACCAACGGATTGTTTTAAATCCCTTAAGTCAAGTTTTGATTATTCATCAAAATTAAGTTTTCTCAATCAGCCTACTTTTTTATTTTTCGCCATGAAGTTTCAGAAAAATAGAAGTACTGCTTTTCTTTTTATCCAATTATTTTTCATCTGTTTAACTGCTAAAGCCACTCGCTTTACAGAAATACAAACTGCCACTCCTAATGTATGTGGCTCTGCAACTAGCTATTTAATCAATGTAAATGCAGATACCGTTCCGGCTCCTTGGTTATGGCAATACGCAGATACCATTACCTTGGTTAATTCTGTTAGCAC
>JBMLPO010000466.1:0-5459 GCA_049242065.1 Bacteroidia bacterium | reverse complement strand
ATCAGTTAAGTTCAAAGTAGGAGAACAGGTGCGCATGACAGCCGAATACCGAGATGATTCGGTTTGGGTGGATTATGATACCATTCAAGATCCAATTAGGACCCTTATTGGCGTTCAAATATATAATGGACAAGTAGCTGAAGAATATAAAATAACAGGGTATAAAATGGTACCCACTCAAACAACTAGAAAGAGATCCGTTGTTGTGGGTTATAAAATTCGTGATACCGTTCCAGTTTATGAAACAAGAACCATATTGGATACCGTTCCCATGTCGGATGTTCAAGCTAGTATTTATTCTTATAGTACATTTATGGAACATGGTTTTTATGATGAAAACAATGAATATATTGATAAGCCACGTTTGTTTTCAGGAGTGGTTGGATTCCCTTCAGTACAATTGTATGATAAAGTCACAAGAGAGTCTTTGACAACGATGTATACGGGCAACAATGCTGGTCGCATAATTGAATGTTATTTACCCGGAAATCAAGATTATAAAATCTATGCCAGTGGTGTTGCCAATTCATTGAATGGTGATTATTATTATTCGGTAAAACGCATAGTTAAATTAAATCCCAATAATAATTTTGTATTACAGCCAGATGGAAAATACAAGTTTTCATTTAAAGATAATTTTATTGATGGTAGTTTTTTTGTATTCAAAACATCCTTGGTAGGCTGCGGATATGCTGATGTTCAGGTGAAATGTCCGAATGTAGATTTTACATATGGATTTGATTTAAATGTGGGAGTGTCTTCTAAGTATTATAGTGTAGGAACCAGTATGCCAGCAGGTACAATCAATATGCTTAGGTATCCTTCATTTACAGGAGTAAATTCATATGTAAGCTGTACCATTGATCATCCTGAAAACCGATGCAGAGGCAACGCTCCATTGTATCGTGGACAACAAGAAGTGAATTTGTGCAATTATGTAAATGCTACTTATACTGCTGAGTTTACATACAATACCCAAGCATTTATCAGCACCTTGCCCACATTTGTAGATGTTAATCTTTCTGCTATTATACAATGTTCAGGAGGAAATTATGTATTACCTCCCGATATAACTTTGAAGTACAGGAAACTTAGTTGTGATAATGGAGAATACAATGAAGTTACCTTGGTAGATGGGAAAATTAGTTCAAGAGCATTTCAGAAAGACCAGGTTTATCAAATTAGATATGACCGTATTTCATCATTAGGAAATCTACTAAGAATTTATGATACCATTGTTTTTGATTCAAAGAAACCTGAACAAATCATTCGTGATGAAAGCACCTCTTATTGGGAAGGTAAAATGAAATATGCTAATAATAGGTTTACCATTGATTTTGTATTTGACAACAGAAAACTCAAATATGATATCAGGGGTTGTGGTGATTAAGGAAAGATCAATTAGATATACAAACAAAAGCCCGATTCAATTGAGTGAATCGGGCTTTTGTTTTAAAGTGTAAAGGCTTCTCCCAATGCTGGCGTATAGACTTCCTGAATCCCCAATTGCTGTACCGATTTCTTCATGGCTTCGAGTTGGGGTAACTCGCCATGGATTAAAAATACTTTTTGGATATGTTCTGGTTCAGATGAGCTGATAAAGTCCATGATTTCATCGTGATCGGGATGAGAGCTGAATACATCAGTTCTGGCTATTTTGGCAAATATTCTTTTGTCTTTGTTTTTTATTTTGATGATAGATTGGCCCTGTAATAAACGGTAACCCAAAGTGCCTTCTGCGCAGAAACCTGCAATCAGTATGGTTGAATAAGGGTTTTCTATATTGTTCATCACATGCTCCTGAATTCTTCCACCTTCAACCATTCCTGCTGCAGAGATGATGATGCATGGATCGAAATAATAGGTGAGCTCCTCGTGTTCATCTTTGTTTTCAAGGTAATCAATGCTATCAAAAACAAATAAGTCGCCGTACTCTTTTCTAAAGGCCAGCGCTTCTTCATTCATCAATTCTGGATGGCGTTCATAAACAGGTGTTGATTTGATAGCCAAAGGACTGTCTACAAATATTTTTAGGTGAGCAGGAATGAGTCCTTTTCTTTTTAATTGGTGAATAGTAAATACGATGGCTTGGGTTCTTCCAACAGAAAAAGCCGGGATGATGAGACGGCCTCTTTGCGCCACACAGGTATCGTGAATATAATTCAACAATTCATCTTCAGCATTCTTTTCAACTAAGTGTTTTCTACCTCCATAAGTGCTTTCTGAGACCAAGTAATCTATGCCTTTAAAGGGTTCACCATCTCTTACCAATTTGCTGTTCTTTCTGCCTAAATCGCCAGTAAAACCGATAACTTTGGTTTGGTTGTTTTCTGTTATACTGATTTTAATTCCAGCAGCACCCAATAAATGACCAGCCTCTTGGAATACAATTTCAATTTCTGGTTTGGGCGTAAAAGGACGATTCAGCTGAACTGTATAAAACTGGTTCACGGTATCTTTTACATCCTTTTCTGAATAGAGGGGTTTAGGAATCAAATGACGCTTTGTTTTACGTGCATTGGCTAAGCCCTTTCTATAATTCTGTTGTTGGATATTACACGAATCGTATAACAAATAAGAAGTAAGTTCCGCTGTTGCGGAGGTACAAACAATGGGACCTTTGTAACCATCTTTTACCAAAACAGGCAAATTGCCAGAATGGTCAACATGCGCATGTGTGAGTAGTACAAGGTCTATATCAACCGGACGGAAAGGGAACATATTACTTTGCTCAACGGGGTTTCTTTTGAGTTCGTAATCCATGCCACAATCGATGAGGATACGGTAACCGTTATCCAATTGAAGCATATACATACTACCCGTTACCTGTTGGGCTGCACCTAAAAAATGTAATTTCATGAAATTGAATTGCCTGTTTAAAAGCCAACAAAGAAACCAAATATTGAGTTAAATTTGTCTGAATATCTTAACACAATTCCATGATCAAGGTTTTAAATACAGAAAACTCCATTTTAAATGATTATCTAGAATCATTAAGAAATATAGAAAAACAAGGTGATAGAGCGCGTTTCAGAAGGAATGTGGAGCGAATTGGGCAAATTTTAGCTTATGAAATCAGCAAAGAATTAAATTATACGAGCCTGCAAATTCAAACCCCATTGGCTCAACATGAATCTAAAAAATTGGCAACGCAACCGGTTTTGGCTACCATACTCAGAGCAGGATTGGCATTACATCAAGGTTTTTTACAGGTATTTGATGAGGCTGATAATGCCTATATATCAGCTTATAGAAAACATACACAAGGACATGAATTTGAAGTAGTGGTTGAATACATGGCAGCACCTGATATCAATGGTAAAACATTGATTTTAATTGACCCTATGTTGGCAACCGGGCAAAGTATGGTATTGAGTTACCGTGCATTGTTAAAAAAAGGAACACCAGCGCAAGTGATTGTAGCTGGATTAATTGCAGCACAAGAAGGAATAGATTATGTGAGCAAAGAAATGCCTGAAGCAAAAATTTATGTAGCTGCTTTAGACCAACATTTAAACGAGCATAAATACATTGTACCTGGTTTGGGAGATGCTGGCGACCTTTGTTATGGAGTAAAAAATGACGATTAAAACAATTGAATTAAAAAAAGAGAAACTGCCCTTGGTGGTTTCAGTTATCAGAAATGAGTTTTATCTGATATCCTTTTTTACCTTATCAATTTATTTTGTATTGATGGTTTTAGGGTTTTATTGGTTCATGAAAAAAGAAGAGCCCGATTATCTTTCCTATGAGTTTTTGATGGGGATGATCTGTTCGATTCAATTTTTTATAGGCTTGTTTCAATTGTTTAGAAACAGTTTGGTTATATGGGAGGTCTATGAACATGAGTTGGTTTTGAAGTCGATTTATTTGAATCGTGAGCAAAGAATTAAATTCAATGAAATTGTAGACTACCAAAGTGAAAAATTAAAAATAAGAGGTCGGATTACCCAATCTGACGGGCATTTGAAGTTCTCCATCCAAGTTAATTTTGATGGCACCAATGATTTGGTCTTTTATAGTTTCGACCAATATACTTATGCTAATTTTTTTGAAATCAGACAAGCAATCTTAGACAAAATTCAAGTTGAAAATTAACTAAGGAATATTCACCACCGCAAAAGTGAGGTAACCTTTTGCTACTAAAGTTTCTTTGTTATCGTCGATGCAATAAATTTCTGCTTCAGCAAAATGAAGTGTATTTCCAGCCTTTATCACCCAGCCTTTTGCAACTACTTTTTTACCGATACCCGGATTCAAATAAGAGATTTTTAAATCGGAAGTGACAACTGTTTGGTGAGTATCAACCAAGGTAAAAGAAGCAAATCCCGCAACCAAATCGGCAATTGTAGCTGTTACACCCCCATGAAGGAATTTACTTTGTTGCAAGTGATGGTCTTCGAGCAACAATTCACCTTCAACTCTACCCGCCTCAATGGAAGTAGCTTTAAAGCCAATATACACCATGAAATTATTGGCCTGCATTTTCTTTTCAATTCTGCTCTTAAACTGAGGGTCTTTAGGAATAAACATAAGGCAAATATAGTGGGCAAATCAAAGGATAAAAGCATAAAAGGCTATGCGTAGTCTATTTTACTATTCATAAACAGGCAGTGGTGGAGGAACAAGGTTTTTAAAATACAAATTCAAACACTACTTTGCGCTATCTAATTAGCTATGGCATCAATGAGTGTACACTATCAAACCAAGACATTTACTGATAATCTGTTTCAGGAATCAGATGCCTATAAGTATGCGCAACATTTGGTATTTGATGAGCATCATATAGCAGTAGTATTGGCAGATTTGAGCAATAAGCAAGTCATGCAATTGATGCTCATTCAGCCCGAAGAAAAAGGAGTATTTGAACTTTCGTACGATGAGTTGAAGTCGAGTGAAACCTTGATGAAAGCCATCTCAGATAAACATGCTTCTAAAAAAGTATTTATCAGCAGTGAGGCATGTTGTTTGGTACCTGAATCTTTGTTGAACATCATTGAAACAGAATCGTATTATTGTTTAACACAACGCATGTTTGAAAATTCACAAGTATTGGATTGCAAAATGAATGTGTTAAAAACAGCCGCCTTGTTCAATGTAAAAAATGAGCTGGTTAAATTAATCAGGTTTAATATGCCCATGGTTGATATGATACATAGCTCATTGGTATTTATTAAACTGATTCAGCAGCAACATTTCCCTAATGCAGGATCTAAAATACATGTTCATGTACATAGTCATTTTGTTGAAATAGCTGTGCTTGATGAGCAGATTAAGTTTTACAATACCTTTGTATATGGAAATGAAAACGATATCACTTATTTTATTCTAGCAGTAGCTAAACAGCTTGAATTAAATCAGGATGCCGAAGTTTTATTATATGGTGAAGCAGGAAGAATAGATGCACTTCAACAAATGGTTAAATCGTATGTGAAGTCGGTGGCATTTGGAATCAAGTC
>JBMLPO010000465.1:0-9965 GCA_049242065.1 Bacteroidia bacterium | reverse complement strand
GAGGCTAAATCCTGTTTACACGGATTTTTATCAAAAGCCGATCTTCCATTTTTTTTAATTGGCATTCTTGTCCAAAATAATTCCATCAATTCATGCTTTCTAGTTCCTAATGAGTAGTCATTCTTCATCAAATCAGGCTATATTTTATTGACCAATATAATATTGGTTTTGGTTGTTGGATTTGCCTGCATTTCACTTATAAAATCGCTACTAAAGAACTATCTAAATCTATTCCATTCTAATGTGCCTGAGATTTTAAATGCTTGATAATAAGACTGCACCTATTGTTTAGTCTGAGAAATGACTATCTGAAAATTAGAAATTTTGGCAAGTGAATTGTATGAATTTTATCATGTGAAAAAAAATGAATTGTAAAGAAATAAATTATCTTTGCGGAATTAATTAATTATCTCACTATGAAAATAGGTATCAATGGATTTGGCCGTATTGGCCGTTTGGTTTTCAGAGCTGCAATCAACAACCCTCAGGTTGAAATCGTTGGCATCAATGACTTAATTGATGTTGATTACATGGCTTACATGTTGAAATATGATTCTACCCATGGTATTTTCAAAGGTGATATCGCTATTGATGGTGGTCACTTAGTAGTTAACGGAAAAAAAATCAGAGTAACTGCTGAAAAAGATCCGGCAAATTTGAAATGGAATGAAGTTGGTGCTGAATACGTAGTTGAATCTACAGGTTTATTTTTAACTCAAGATACTGCTGCTAAACATATTGCTGCTGGTGCAAAAAGAGTAATCATGAGTGCGCCTGCAAAAGATGATACCCCTACTTTTGTTATGGGTGTAAATCACAATAAATACAGTGCTGATATGACTATCGTATCAAACGCTTCTTGCACTACCAACTGCTTGGCTCCAATTGCTAAAGTATTAAATGATAATTTCGGAATTTTAGAAGGTTTAATGACTACCGTTCATGCTGTTACTGCTACACAAAAAACTGTAGATGGTCCATCAGCAAAAGATTGGAGAGGTGGACGTGGTGCTTACCAAAACATCATTCCTTCTTCTACTGGTGCTGCTAAAGCAGTAGGTTTAGTTATTCCTGAATTAAAAGGAAAATTAACAGGAATGAGTTTCCGTGTTCCTACTCCAGACGTTTCTGTTGTTGATTTAACTTGTCGTTTAGAAAAAGGTGCTTCTTATGATACCATCAAAGCTGCAATGAAAAAAGCTTCAGAAAATGAAATGAAAGGTATTCTTGGTTACACTGAAGATGAAGTAGTTTCAAACGATTTCTTAGGTGATGCTAGAACTTCTATTTTCGATGCAAAAGCTGGTATTTCTTTGAACGATAATTTCGTTAAAGTTGTTAGCTGGTACGATAACGAATGGGGTTATTCAAACAAAGTGGTAGATTTAATTTGCCATATGGATACCGTTAAATAGTATTTTATACGTATACGCAAAAGCCCGATTTCAGAAATGATTTCGGGCTTTTTTCATTCCCATTTATTCCACCTATTTTCGCATGGCATGTATTTAAAAAGATATTTTCGTCTTAGGCATTTTATAAAACTCGTCCGATTCTTTTTATCGGATTCATTTCTGTTTATTCAGAAGCCTGTTGTAAAACCCAAAACACTTTTACTTATTAAAACAGAAGCCATCGGTGATTATATCTTATTCAGAAATTTTATTCAAGTAATTAGAGAATCTGAAAAGTTTCGTGATTACCAAATTACTTTAATTGGAAATGAACTGTGGAAGGACCTAGCTTTACAGGAAGATGCCACTTATTGCAATCATTTTATTTGGATCAACAGAAAAAAAATAACAGAAGATCATCATTACCGTCAGCAAATTTTACAGGAAGTATTCCAAGCAGGTTTTGAATATGTTATTCAAGCAAATTTTTCAAGAGAATTTTTAATTGGAGACAGTATCATCAGGGCTTCACATGCTCCTTTCCGTTTAGGTTCATTGGGCGATGCAGCTAATGATTTAAGTGTATTTAAATCAATTGCTGATTCTTGGTATACGCATCTTTTTAGTAATAATTCAATTCCAGTTTTTGAGTTTGAAAAGAACAAAGTTTTTTTCGAAGAATTGCTTCAAACCAAGTTGGATTTGAAAGTTCCATTTTTCAACAAACACATCGAACAAAATCCTAGGAATGGAATTGTTCTTTTTCCTGGTGCAGGTGAACTGATTAAGCAATGGTCGACGCAGAATTTTGCTGCTTTACTTCTTGAAATCAGAAAAACTTATGAGGGCAAGATTTCTATTTGTGGAGCACCTTCTGACGCGGCTTTGGCAGAGGAAATCATCAATGAATCAAAGGATCATTCTGTCTTGAATTTATGTGGAAAAACAAGCCTAATAGAACTGAGTGATATTTTGGCTCATTCCGAATTATTGATTACCAATGATTCAGGTGCTTTTCATATTGCGGCTGCTCATCAAACTCCTTGTATTTGTATGATGATGGGTAGGCATTATGGACGTTTTGCTCCTTATCCCAAAGAAGCAAATTGGATAGAATTGGTTTTTCCTTCTTCTTTTAAGAAATACCTGAATGAGCCTGAACAAGCCGTAGAATTAACTCGTTACTCGTCGCCTTCTGCAATCAATGAAATTACTGTTGAGCAAGTTTTCGAAGCCTACATCAAAATTAAAATAAATACCCATTAATGAACTTTCTACTCATCGATAATTACGATTCATTCACTCACATGTTATGTGATTATATCAAACAAACAGGGGTGGAGTGTACCGTTATTAGAAATGATGAGGAAAGTTTATTACATCTCAGTCCTAAAGATTTTGATGCTTTAGTGATTTCCCCAGGGCCCTCTGCTCCTAAAGATGCAGGCTTTATGTTATTGGTTTTGGAAAGATTTATAGAAAAGATACCTGTATTGGGTGTTTGTCTGGGTCACCAGGCAATTGGGGAATTGTTTGGCGCCAATCTGGTTCATGCAAAATTACCCCGCCATGGTAAAGTAGATTGGATTCAGCATGAGCAAGATGAGCTATTTAATGGAATCAGTAATCCTTTTCAAGCTACTAGGTATCATTCATTGATTTTGCAGAATTTACCTTCCTGTTTGCAAGTAACTGCTACTTGTAATGATGAGATTATGGCTCTCAAACACAGAGAATTGCCTGTTTGGGCTTTGCAATTCCATCCGGAAAGTTGTGAAACAAGAGAGGGACTTAAGATTCTCAACAATTTTACTTCTCTAGTAAAAACGCTTGCTGCTAATAAAATTTAAGTATATTTGGCTTAGATTTTCTGATAATGGAATACCGGATACAAAAGGAAGATAAGTTCAATTATATTGATCAGGGTGAGGGTGAAGTATTGTTATTACTTCATGGTTTGTTTGGCGCATTAAGTAATTGGCAGGATGTGTTAAATCATTTTAGTAAAAATTACCGTGTTGTTATTCCATTGATGCCCATTTTTGAGATGAACATTCTCAAATTAAGCGTGGAAGGTTTAGCCAATTTTATTGATGATTTTATTGAATTCAAAGGCTTCAAAAAAGTGAATATTCTTGGTAATTCACTTGGTGGTCACGTTGCTTTGGTTTATGTGAAAAAACATCAGCATAAGGTGAATTCATTATTGCTTACAGGAAGTTCTGGATTGTATGAAAATGCTTTCGGTGCTTCTTATCCGCGTAAGGGCGATAAAGAGTATTTACGTCAAAGAGTAAGCTTAACCTTTTACGATCCTAAATCAACTACTGATGAATTGGTGGATGAGGTATACGAAACCATTCAGGATAAAGGAAAATTATTGAGAATTTTAACCATGGCAAAATCTGCAATCAGACACAATATGAGGAAAGATTTGCCACATTTTAAAATACCGGTTTGTTTGATTTGGGGTAAACAAGATACCATTACTCCACCTGAAGTTTGTGATGAATTTCATGAGTTGCTACCAGATTCTGAAAAACATTTTATTGATGAATGCGGTCATGCTCCTATGATGGAAAAGCCCTTAGAGTTTAATAGAATTGCCGATCAGTTTTACCAAAAAATATTTAAAGCTTAGTGTTTGCATCACAGTTAATATCTCAGGAAATTTTCCCACTAAAAAGAGCCGATTCTCCTGATACGGCTTTGATGTTTTTTGATGACTGGCAAATCAAATATTTACCTGTTATTGAAAATGGTAAAGTATTGGGTTGGCTTACACAAGATGAAGCTTCAAAAACACAATCAGATAAAATTGAAAATATTCTTTTCCCTGCTAATCCTTTGTTTGAGGTAAGCGAGAATACCCATGTTTTTGATTTGTTACAAAAGTTCAATGGTTTGGTTTCTGATACTTTGGTTATTAATGATAGTGAGGGAAAATTCTTAGGCTTAATTTCGTCTAGAGAATTGGGTGCTTCTTGGCATCAGTCGTCAGCTTTGATGCAGGCAGGTTCTGTGCTTGTTTTGGAGGTTCCTTCTATTCAATATTCTTTGGCTGAATTATCGCGTATTTCAGAAAGTAACCAAGTAAAGATTATTCATGTGATGATTGAACCCGCTCATGAAGATCCAAATCGTTTATTTGTTTCTTTAAAGTTTAATAGAGAGGATATTTCTTTTGTAATCTCTAGTTATGAAAGATTTGGATATCCTGTACTTTATACCAATGCTGGTTTTGGTGATCTTGAGTCTATGCAGGATCGTTATAAATGGTTAATGAAATTTATTCAAAGTTAAATCATGAAATTAGCCATATACGGAAAATACTTTAAAGAGGATAGATTCAACGAGATTCAGGCTTTTTTTGATCATCTTGAAAAAACAAAAATTCCTTATATCATATACAGGAAGTTCTTTGAGGATTGCTTGCGCAAAGGCTTAAATCTTTCGCCTCAATTGGTAAAGTTTGATGGTTTTGAAGACTATTCTACTTTTGATACTGATATAGTTGTTAGCATTGGTGGTGATGGAACAATTTTAAATACGCTAGAGTTTATTCGTGATAAAGAAACTCCTGTAATTGGAATAAACACAGGCAGATTGGGTTTCTTGGCGGGTGTGGCTGTTGAAAATGCAGTTGATATGGTAAGTGATTTGGAAAAGGGTCATTACTATATAGATTCAAGAACAGTCATGCAACTTGAAAGCGATAAGTTAATGTTTGGTGGAGTTAACTTTGCATTGAATGATTTTGTCATTCATAAGAAGGACTCTTCTTCCATGATTACCATTCACACTTTTATCAATGGAGAATTTTTGAATTCTTATTGGAGTGATGGATTGATTATTTCTTCACCAACAGGTTCTACAGGATATAATTTAAGTTGTGGTGGTCCAATTCTATATCCGGCTTCTGCCAGTTTTGTGATTACACCCATTGCGCCTCATAATTTAAATGTACGTCCAATAATTATTTCCGACCAAAACGTAATATCCTTTGAGATTGAGGGCAGAAGTACAAGCTTCTTAGCTACGCTCGACTCTAGGTCTGAAACCATCGATAATCGCACCCAATTAGCAATTAGAAAAGCCAATTTTGAATTCAAACTACTCCGATTAAATCAGGAAAACTACCTACAAACCTTAAGAGAAAAATTAATGTGGGGTTTTGATAACAGGAATTTCAAAATCTAAATATGTTTCTTGTTGAACTGAAAAATCGAATCCGCTCTTTTTCCTATGCTTGGAAAGGAGTGCAGGTCATGTTTGGTCAACATCCGAATTTTAAAATCCAACTCTTTTTTGCCTGTTTAGCCATTATTCTTGGGATTGTTTGCTCGATAAGTCTCCTGCAGTGGTGTATCATTTTATTGTGTATTGGCCTGGTTTTAGCTTTAGAAACCATTAATTCTGCTATAGAATATTTCGTAGACTTGGTTCATCCAGAATTCCATCCACTTGCAGGAAGAGTAAAAGATCTAGCCGCTGCGGCCGTGCTTATTTTTAGTATAATTTCAGTTATAGTGGGGCTGCTCATTTTTATTCCTGCCTTAAGTCAAATACGCTTTTATTAAAATGAGCGTTTTAGTGAGTATTATATTCCTAAAAATCAGGCATTAATTGAGAATAATTGCCTGAATAATTCTTAGGAAACTTTGTGGTTCAAGCTTTTTCTATATTTTTGCTAATATGCGATTCAATATGCGTTCCATTTTTCTGCTTTTTTCAGTCCTTTTTACTGGTTTGGCTCAGGCCCAACAAGTAGAAGTTGGTTTAATGTTAGGTGCTTCAAATTACAATGGTGATTTGTCGAATGAAACTTTTTTAATGAAAGAAACTCATTTCAGTGGATCTTTCTTTGGTAGATACAACATTAATAACCGTTGGGCAATTAAAGGTTTAATTGGCTATGGCCGTTTATCAGGCGATGATAAAAATTTTAATGAGGCAATCAACAACAAAAGAAATCTAAATTTCTACAGCGATATTTATGAATTTTCTGTTCATGCAGAATACAACTTGCTGAAAAATGATTTGAATTCTTATTCATCAAGGCCATTTGTTCCTTACTTGTTCGGTGGTATAGGTGTTTTTAATTTTAATCCTAAAACTACTTTTGGTGGTAAAACTTATGAATTGCAACCACTGGGCACTGAGGGACAAGGAACTACTTCATACAATGAATTAAAAAAGTACGACCTGACCTCAGTTTGTATTCCATTAGGTTTGGGTTTCAGACAAAAAATTGGAGATGATTTTTTCTTGGGTCTAGAAGGTGGAATTCGTTTCACAAGAACCAACTACTTGGATGATGTAGGTGGTTATTATGCCAGTCCCGAAATTGTTCGTGCTGCTTATGGAGAAGTTGCGGGTTTCTTGTCTGACAGATCTTGGGAAACCGTTCCTTTGAGCGCAACAGGCACTCCTGTTTACCAGAATACTGATGGAGATCCTAGAAGTTTCAAACAAAGATTCAAAAATGATGCATACTTTTTGGTAGGAGTAACTTTTTCCTATGTTATCCGTTCCAAAGGCCAAGGATGTCCTCAATTTTAATAAGAGCTAAGCTCGTTTAAATGTTGCCGAATTACAAAAATTACTTTCAAATGAACAGCCCTTTTGGGCTGCTCTTTTTTATGTGCTTACTGGTTTTAAATCAGAATGCAAAAGCTCAGGCAGAAAGATATGAGTTTGGTGTGCAAGGAGGTGTTTGTAATTATTGGGGTGATTTATCTCCTAAGGTAGTATTAAAAGAAACGCATGGTACAGGAGGCATTTTTGCTAGAATCAATTTCAATTCAAGTATGGCCTGGAAAAATGAATTAAATGTTTACCAGGTTTCTGGTACCGATAAAAACTTTGATTTTAACGCAGGTAGAAACCTCAGTTTTTCAAGTCAGATAAATGAATTCTCCTCAGTTATTGAGTTTAATTTTTTCAAATATGGACCTTATGTGCTAGACAAAAAGTTTACTACTTATTTCTATGCAGGCCTTGCTGGATTTATGTTTAATCCTCAGGCTAGATTGAACGGGCAAACTTATGATTTGATAGATTACAAAACTGAAAATGTAGCTTATAGCAGAATATCAATGGCGGTTCCTTTTGGAATGGGTATCAAATGGATGGTAAGCAAAAATTTTGCATTAGAATGGCAATTTGGACTAAGAAGAACTTTTACGGATTATTTAGATGATGTAAGCACTGTTTATCCAGATATAGATGCCAGGTTTGATGGCGGAATTATTGGAGCAACATTGACAGATCGCAGTATTGAGATTCATGGAACCCCACAAAATAAACTCGGATACAGAAGAGGAAATCCAGATTATAAAGATTGGTATATGTCGAGTACATTTTCATGTGCATTTCGTCTGAATAGTAAGGTAAAGTGTGGAAGATTTTATTAAATTCGCCAGATTGATTATATTTTTTATTAAGTGAAGAGTTTGAGAGAACAAATAGACCCAAAGAAATTACCAGCCCATATAGCAATTATTATGGATGGTAACGGGCGTTGGGCAAAAGGGAAGGGGAAGTTTAGAATCTTCGGTCACCAAAATGGTGTAAATACAGTTCGTAAAATAACTGAAGCTGGAGCAGAATTAGGTATTCAGTTTTTCACTCTTTATGCATTTTCAACCGAAAATTGGAGTCGACCTCAATTTGAAGTAAAGGCTTTAATGGAATTGCTTGTTGATACCATTGGAAAAGAGACTCCGACTTTAATGAAGAACAATATCCGTTTGCAAACCATAGGTAATAGGGAAGACTTGCCACCTAAGTGCAACCGTCAGTTGGATGAAACCATGGAAGCTACAAAAAATAACACAGGTTTAACCTTGGTGTTGGCTTTGAGTTATAGCGCAAAATGGGATATGACCAATGCAGTGAAAGCAATCGCAGAAAAGGTTAAAGCAGGTGTATTGAGCCCAGAAAATATTTCTGACACAACCATCAACCAACATTTATCAACTGCTGCCTATCCACATCCTGAGTTGCTTATTAGAACTAGCGGAGAACAAAGAATTAGTAATTTCCTTTTGTGGGAGATTGCTTATAGTGAATTATATTTTAGCCCTAAATTGTGGCCAGATTTTACCCCTGAAGATTTGTATCAAGCTATATTTGATTACCAGAACAGAGAACGCAGATTCGGGAAAATCAGCGAACAAATTGCAGAGAAAGCATGAGTAGAATCAAAATTATTATTTTTAGCCTTTTAAGTTTTTGCGCTTTAGCCTCATCTGCTCAAGATAGCACCAAAACCTATTTCAATTACAATTACAATAACCCCAAACAATATGTTTTGGCTGGGATTGATTTAATTGGTACTGATTATTATGATAAAACTGCCCTGATTATTATTTCAGGTTTACAAGTGAATCAGAAAATCAGAATTCCTTCAGAAGATATTTCTAATGCCATTACCAAACTTTGGAAACAAAAGTTATTTGATGATGTAAGTTTAAAAGTGACTAAAGTCGATGAAGACAATATCTGGCTTCAATTTGTAGTTAAAGAAAAACCAAGGTTATCTAATTTTACTATCAAAGGTTTAAAGAAATCAAAAGCCGAAGATTTAAGAGAGGCTTTGTCTATAAGAACGGGTCAAATTATTACGGAGAATATGCTAAATGCTACTCACCGTGAAATAGTTAAGTTCTTTACTGAAAAAGGTTATGTTGATGCAAGAATCGATTTTCAGCAGATTCCTGATGATGTAAAAAAGAATACAGCCAAGTTAAGAATTACCGTAAACAGAGGCGAGAAGGTAAAAATTGGAAAGATTGTGTTTACGGGTAACCAAGCTCTTCCTGAAAAGAAATTGAGGAAATTGATGAAGGATACCAAAGTGAAAAGATGGTTTGTCAAATCTAAATTCATGGAGGATTCTTACCAAGATGATAAACAAAAAATCCTAGAAAAATACTTGTCGATGGGTTATAGGGATGCCCAGATTTTATCAGATTCAGTTTGGCGAGATGAAAACAAAAATTTTGCCATCAAGATAAACTTATACGAAGGTCAAAAATACTTTTTTAGAAAAATTGATTTCATAGGAAACACCAAGTATTCAACCGTTGAACTCAATAAAATCTTACGTATCAAACGCGGTGATGTATATGATCAATCTGTTTTAGACCAACGAATGAATGGCAGTCAGGATGGAATGGATATTACCACTATCTACATGGATGATGGTTATTTATTCTTCAGAGCTGAACCTATTGAAGTCTTGGTTGAAAACGATTCAATTGATTTGGAAATCAGAATTTCAGAGGGTCAACAAGCCAGAATTAATAAAGTTACGGTAAAAGGTAATTCAAAAACAAGTGACCACGTGGTTCTTCGTGAATTGAGAACCAAACCAGGTCAATTATTTAGTAAATCAGATATTACACGTTCATTAAGAGAGCTTTCTCAAATAGGATATTTTAATCCAGAGGCTTTGAACGTGAATCCAGTGCCAAATCCTGTTACTGGAACAGTTGATATAGAATTCAAAGTGGAAGAGCGTGCCAACGACCAAATTGAATTATCAGGTGGATGGGGAGCGGGCTT
>JBMLPO010000464.1:0-8899 GCA_049242065.1 Bacteroidia bacterium | reverse complement strand
AATGGTGACATACTTTTAAAACATCTTCCTGAAACACCATCACACCATAGGTTTCTTGTAATTGTTCTTTCATCACAGGATGGATGTATTCAAACTCTTTGGGATGATGAAAACGATGAATATACTCACGCATCATACCCGATTTAGCTACGCCAGGCCTGATGATGGAACTGGCTGCAACCAAATGAATATAGTCATCGCATTTTAGTTTCTTAAGTAATCCGCGCATACCCGGACTCTCCACATAAAAACAACCAATGCTATCACCCTCTTTGAGTTGTTTACGAACTTGAACATCTTGTTTAAAAGCTTTCACATCGTGTACATCAACACGAATGCGCCGGTTCTCCCATATCAACTCTGCCGCATCTTTGATATGCCCAATGCCTCTTTGTGATAAAATATCAAACTTTTCAAAACCGATATCTTCCGATGTATACATATCCCACTGAACAGTAGGAAAGCCCTTTGGCGGCATATCTAAAGCTGTATAATCATAAATAGGTTCTTCAGAAATCAATACGCCACCTGCATGAATGGAACGATGATTGGGAAAGTCTTTAATCATGGAACCAAACTCCAAAATGCGAGCAACTATAGGGTCGCTTTTATCTGAGCGATGCGGAAAGTCTGATAAGATATCAATCTCCTTTTTGGGAAGGCCATATACCTTACCAAATTCACGAATGATAGAAGAGCCTTTGAAGGTAGAGATGGTGCCCAATAAGGCAGTATGGTCTTTGCCATATCGTTTGAATATGTAATCCAGCACTTCATCTCTTTCCTTCCAGCTGTAATCAATGTCAAAATCTGGCGGACTCGTTCTTTTGGGATTCAAGAATCGTTCGAAGTATAAGTCGAGTTCAATGGGATCTACATCGGTAATGCGCAAGCAATAAGCCACAACACTATTGGCTCCACTGCCTCGTCCTACGTGGTAAAAACCCTTCGACATAGAATACCTGATGATGTCCCAAGTGATTAAAAAATACGAAGAGAATCCTAAATTATCTATGATATCCAATTCCTTTTTCACCCGAGCTTTGGCTTGTGCATTGCGGCTTCCATAGCGATACAACATGCCATCATATGCTAATTTTTCGAGCAAAAGTTTATCATCATATGCAGAACTCGAATAGAACTTTTTATTCTTATGTGTTCTGAAATCGAAATTAAACTCACACCTATCTAACAGTGCTTGTGTATTAAAAATTAAAAATGGATGGTACCTGCAAGCATGAATTAAATCGGCCTCCGACAACAACACCTCATTCGCATTGGCTAGTTGTTGCGGATTCAATCGACTTAACAAAACATTGGAATGAACCGCTTGCAAATGCTGGTGTAACATATAACCCGCAGCATCTTTAAATGTAACAGGATGTTGTAAAACCATTTTATGTTGAAAGGCTTCAAAACGTCCTCCAGTAAGGCGATTCAACTCATGCAATCGAATACCGATTAACTCATGAGAAAGAAATTTTCGTTCTGGACAATCAATCAAATATTGAAAAGGATAAATAATAAAAGTATGCTGCAATGTTTCAATCTGAGCGGCATATGAAAGTCCTTCCAATTGAAATCGAGTGAGCATTTTGTTGATTTCACGCAAACCTGAAGCATTCTTTGCTAAAGCAACAAACAACAATTCAGACTCTCTTCTGAACTCAATTCCAACAATCGGTTTAATACCTTCTGTGCGGCATGCTTTCACAAACTCAAACACACCTGTTCCGCAGTTGATATCGGTTAAACCCAAGGTAGTATAAGCCTCTCGCTTGGCAAGTTTCACCAACTCTTCTATGGGTAAAGTTCCATATTGTAAACTATAATAACTGTGTGCATTCCAAATCATCTTCTTCTCCTCCCCTTTCTGCCATCAGGTAAAATGGCGCCTGCTTGATACACTGCTTCTTTGCCATACCAATTGCGGATTTTATCCATGGCTTGATACAGATTAATCATGGAAACACTGTCGTTGAACAAATCGATTTGCTGACTGCCATAAACAAAATGACTCAGCCGCACACCAATTAATCTTACCAACAATCTTCTGTTATACAGCTTTTGAAACAACTGTAAGGCCACTTCTAAAATGCGGTGATCATAACCTGTATATTGAATACGTAGTTGTTGTGTTTGTGTTTGAAAATCGGAATAGCGAATTTTAATGGTAACACATCCACATAATTTATTCTGACTCCTCATCTCAAAACAAGTTTCCTGCACCATACGTGTAAGTGTACTTTGCAGGAGTTTCATGTCGGTGGTATCTGTTTCAAATGTTTGCTCGGCACCAATCGACTTTTGTTCAAAATAAGCTTGCACAGGACGTTCATCTATTCCATTTGCCTTCTCCCAAATATGAATGCCATTCTCGCCCATCACTTGATGCATCAAATTTTTGGGCATGGCACTCAGGGTGGCGATGTACACAATACCCATATCCCTTAAAGTTTGATAGGATTTTTCACCAATACCCGGAATTTTTTTAATGGAAAGCGGGTCTAAAAATGGCTTCACCAATGCGGCTTCTACATTCTTTTCTCCATTGGGTTTTGCTTCTCCTGTAGCAATTTTAGATACCGTTTTGTTCACCGATAAACCACATGAAATAGGTAAACCCGTTTCTTTGATGATACGTGTTCTTAATTCATGTAACCATTTATGTGTTCCAAAAAAACGATCCATGCCACTCAAATCCAGGTAATGTTCATCTATAGAAGCCTTCTCGAAAACCGGTGCCTTTTCTGCTATGATTTCAGTCACCATATTCGAATAATAACTGTACTGGTCGTGGTCGCCTTTTATAAAAACAGCATTCGGACATAATCGCTTAGCAATTTTAATGGCCATACCCGAACTCACTCCAAACTGACGGGTTTCATAACTACATGCTGATACAACACCTCTATCTGATAAACCTCCAACAATAATTGGTTTACCCACGAGCGCAGAATTACGCAATCGCTCTACCGAGACGAAAAAAGTATCCAAATCCATGTGCGCAATAGTTCTCACTTTCTCAAAATGTTAACCTGATTAACATTATCAGGGTAATAAAATTAACATATTAAAATCAAAAAACAAAAAAAATATTTGCACTTTTACAGAAGATTTTAATTTTGAGGCAGATGTGTGGAAGAGTAACAACATTTTTTAATTACGAAGACATTGAAATGAGTTTTGATGCAGTGGCTTCCTTTGAAGAATTCATGGGATACAACCCTGAGGACATTGAAGCGCAGTACAATGCAGGACCAGGAAGCCGATTACCCATTGTATTACAAGGCGAACAAAATCGCTTGATCAGCAAAGCTATATTTGGATACAGTCCGGCTTGGGCTACTAAACCCATGTTCCTTTTTAATGCGAGAGCTGAGGGGGATTTCAACCAAGAAAACGACCCTCATTATAAGGGGCCGATGGGCATTGTACAAAAACCTGCTTTCAGGGATGTCATTAAAAAACAAAGGTGTTTGATTCCAGTAAATGGATTCATTGAAGGAACCACCAAAGAAAAACTAGACAAACCTCACTGGGTTTATAAAGCCGATAAAAGTTTGTTTGCTTTGGCAGGAATTTGGGGCATATATCAAACACAAAAAACATTCAGCATCATTACCTGCATGCCCAATGAATTGATGCAAACAATTCCTCATCATAGAATGCCGGTGATATTAGAACCACATCAATATGAGGCTTGGTTAAATCCTGAAACGCCCATTGAATCCATTACAGAAATGTTGAAACCATATCCTGCCGAACTCATGGATTTTCATCCCATCAATCCAGCCATTAAAAATCCACGTTATAATTCACCTGATTTATTACAAGAGTGGAAACACGACCTTTTTTCTTAAACTATACCTAATCCTATTATATTAGTAAAATGAAAACATCCAAATTACCTCTTCTAATTTGTGGTTTTATATTATTGATACTTGGAGTCCAATCTTGTGCCCCAAGCAGAATAGTAAAACCACTAGAAAAAGGCGAACAAAGTCTGAGCGCCAACTTAGGTGGACCATTAATTAAATTTGGATCAGCTCCAATTCCCATTCCACTTACAAGTGTGATGTACGCAAGAGGTATCAGCAATAAAACTACTGCATTTGGAAGTTTACATACCACCTCTTTGTTGTTTGGTGTGATACAAACTGATATTGGCATTTGTAGAGAAGTATATACCAACGAAAAACTGCAATTGGGTTTCAGTGTCAACCCTGTTTTAAATTTTGCTTTTGATACTTGGGAATCCAATGCAAAACTATGGCCCGAATTAGACTTGAATATCCACAAAGACATCTTCGCTAAAAAAGGTTTTGTTTACTTGGGAGCTGCAAATTGGTTTGAGCTTTCTTCAACTCGTGCTCATGGCGAAACTCAAGAAACAAATTGGTTAATCAATCCCCATATTGGATTTAACTGGGCACCTAAAAAATGGGCTTATAATGTAGAAGCCAAATACCTAGCGCCAGGCAAAAACAACCAGCCCAATGTGGTTGATTATATAGGGATTCAAGGTAAAGGCGCATTAGGTGTTTATTTCAGTATTGCTAAAAAATTCTAAGATGAAAAACAAATTACTTTTAGTTGCTGCATTCATAGCTATTTTTAGCTTGAGCAGTTGCCTCCGACTCGATTCAAACTTCTATAACTTAAGTGATAAAATTACCGAGTATAAATTGGACAACTATACCAATCAGCAAGACTTTAAACTCGATGCATCTTATGCCATTCCTGATAGTTTGGTGCATTTAATGACATTGAGTTCACACAGTGTTAAAGAAAATAAAAATTACAATATTAAAGCCATTTATATTGGCAGTATGTCGAAGATTGCGACCGATACTGTTATCCTGTATTGTCATGGCAATAAATGGCATATGGACTTCTACTGGCAGAGAGCAAAATTATTGGCCAATCTTGGTGGCAAAAATAGATTCGGAGTAATGTTTTTAGACTACAGAGGTTATGGTTTAAGTGAGGGAGTACCTACAGAAGAGGGATTGTATGAAGATGTAGATGCATGTATGAAATGGTTAAAAGAAAAAGGCTTGAGTAATGATAGATTTTTGATGTATGGCTTCAGTATGGGAACTGCACCTGCAACCGAACTTACCGCCAATCCAAGAACCTTAACGCCACATAAACTCATGCTCGAAGCACCATTTGCTTCTGCTGCGGTAATGGCTGCCGATGGAGCTGTTTTAAATATGCCATCTAGTTTTATTACCAATTTAAAAATCGATAATGCAGAAGAAATCAAAAAAGTGAAACAAGACTTCTTTTGGATTCATGGAACAAACGATAATTTTTTGGGCATCAAAACTCATGGTGAAGTAGTTTATAAAAACCACGGAGGCACTTATAAAGAAGCTCACCGCATTGATGGCGCAGATCATGGAGAAATTCCTGCCACTTATGGATTTATTAATTACTCAGACATTTTATTAAAATTTATTTTAAAACCTTGACAATATTTTTGCATATTTGAAAGTATTAGAATTCCCCAAAAACCATTGAATTGATATGAAAACCAATCCTATTTTAGTTGTTGAAGATGATGCCATGAGCTTTGAGTCCTTAAAGAAAATTCTTGAAGGCTTAGGTTATAATAATATTAGCCATGTAAGTAATGGATTAGATGCAATTAATACCGTTAGAGACCATAAATTTGATGTTGTTTTGATGGATATTGGTTTAGAGGGAAAATTAGATGGTATTGATACCAGTTCTCTTCTTGGTGGAAATGCTCGTGTAGTTTTCACTTCAGGAAATCACAAAGACAGTGAAACTTTTAAAAGAATAGCTGCCGCTAAAGCATTTGGTTTTATCAGCAAACCTTTTACCCCTCAATTAGTGAAAGATGCTTTGGATAATGCATTAAGTTAATTCAAAATAGTTCAATAAAAAAGCGGCTTTGGAAATTCCAAAGCCGCTTTTTTTATATTTGTTTATTTAATAATTCAACAAGTCTTCCAAATCTTTTGCAAACCTATCTTTTGGTAAAAAGTTCTGCTCCAAATCCATATTAAAAGGAACTGGTGTATCTAAACTTGCTGTTCTTATAACTGGAGCATCTAAGTAAGTAAAACAATGTCTGCCGATATGTGCCGCAATCTCTGCACCAATTCCTCCTGTATAAGTATCTTCATGTAAAATAATCACTTTACCTGTTTTCTTCACGCTGGCTTCAACTGCTTCTTTATCCCAAGGTAATAATGTTCTTAGGTCGATGATATCTGCATCAATTCCATTTTTCTCAACATGACTGCTTGCCCAATGAACACCTGCTCCGTAAGTAATAATAGACACCTCATTACCATCTCTTACTTTTCTAGCTTCACCTATCGAAAGTTCATAATAGTCATCATAAACTTCTTCTTCCAACTCCACATTTCTGTATAATACCTTGTGTTCAAAAAACATCACCGGATTGGGGTCTGTAATGGCCGCTGTTATCAATCCTTTTGCATCTGATGGTGTGGATGGATATACAATTTTTAATCCTGCAACATGAAAAAACCAAGCCTCATTACTTTGTGAATGGAATGGCCCCGCTCCCACTCCTGCGCCGGTTGGCATTCGTACTACCACATCTGCATTTTGTCCCCAACGGTAATGACTTTTAGCTAGGTTATTTACAATCTGATTAAATCCAACACTTACAAAATCGGCAAATTGCATTTCAACCATGGCTTTCATTCCTTTGATTGATAAACCATATCCAGCACCAATAATGGCACTTTCACACAAAGGCGTATTTCTTACTCTACCTTTTCCAAACTCTTCCACAAACCCTTGAGTAATTTTAAATACTCCACCGTAATCCGCTATATCCTGTCCCATTAAAACCAGGTTATCATGTTTCTGCATCGCTTGTTTGAGTCCATCACTGATGGCATCCACATAACGCTTTTTTGTTTTTGCTTCTGTTGCCGGAGCATGAACTACATGTTGTAAATGGCCGTGAGCTGGCATTACTTTTGGCTTATACTCCATATAAACATCAGCCATTTCTGTTGCCGTATTAGGAATGATTTCTGGTTCATTTAAAACGGCTTCTACACCTGCATCTATTTCATTTTTTATCTCTGCTTTAATAGCCACAATGTCTTGTTCATCCAATATTCCGAACTCCAACACATACTTTTCGAAATTACTTACCGGATCTTTTTTTGCCCAAATATCAAATAATTCCTGTGGCACATATTTGGTGCCTGAAGCTTCTTCATGTCCACGCATCCTGAAGGTCATGCATTCCAAAATAACAGGTCTTGGTTTTACACGTATTGACTCTGCCAAGTTGTTCATGGTATCATAAACCTCAAGCAAATTATTACCATCTATTTTATACGCTTCCATTCCGTAGCCAATTCCTTTATCGGTAAAACTCTTGAAACGGAACTGTTCATTTGATGGCGTAGATAATCCATAACCATTGTTTTCAATTAAAAAAATAACTGGTAATTGCCAAACGGCAGCAGTATTTAAAGCCTCATGAAAATCGCCTTCACTTGCGCCACCATCACCACTAAAAACTACAGTTACTTTTTTTTCTTTCTTTAATAAACCTGCTAATGCAATTCCATCTGCCACACCCAACATGGCCCCTAAATGAGAAATCATCCCCACAATATGGTATTCATTGGTTCCAAAGTGAAAGGAACGTTCTCTTCCTTTTGAGAATCCATTCATTTTACCTTGCCATTGCGAAAATAACTTGGCAAATGGAATATCTCTTCCTGTAAAAATTCCCAAATTTCTGTGCAAAGGAAGAATATACTCATCCTTATGTAATGCCATTACAGTTCCAATACTGATAGCTTCTTGACCAATTCCTGAAAACCATTTACTCACTTTTCCTTGACGAAGAAGAATGAGCATCTTCTCTTCAATCATCCTTGGTTTAATGATGGCTTTATAAAGTCCTGCAATAACTTCGTTGCTGTAATGTTTTCTGTTATACTGAATCATACCTCGCAAAAGTAAGCTTTCACCCTACATTTTTATTGCATCATTTTTTTTCTTAAAAAAATAGCCTCTTGAATTCCTTAAAATACTACTAGTCAAAACTTTTAAAGTAGCGTACTTCCTATTTTCGTTTTGGGTAATAATTACCTAAGTTTTCTATTGACTGCTTTTTTGTTTATTTTGGTAGATTAAGACAATCAGATGAAAAAAGAACCCATTTTGTTTATTCATGGAGCATTGGCTTCTAAATCTCAATTCTCACAAGTAATTGCGTTATTGAATGAGCAATTTGATTGCCATGCCATTAATTTACCCGGTCATGGCGGTGAGTTAATTCCTACAGCAGGCTTAACATTTGATGGTTTCTCTCAAGCAATTCTTACTTATTTAGATCAACACCAAATTGAACAAACACATCTCTTTGGCTTTAGTATGGGTGGATATGCTTCACTTTATTTCGCTCATAAATATCCAAATAGGGTTAAACAAATTTTCACGCTCAACATAAAATTCAATTGGGACCCCATTACAACAGCTAAGGAAACCGGCTTTCTTGACCCTGATAAAATGATGGAAAAAATCCCTGCTTTTGCAAACAACTTAATGGTTTTACACGGGATGAATATCTGGAAGAATTTACTTGCCAGCACCAGCGATATGATGAAAAAACTTGCTGAAACCATTGTGATGAGTGAGGAGGAATTAAAACAAATTCAACATCCTGTTTTATTAGGTATTGGTGATAGAGACCAAACTAGCAGTATCAGTGAAACAATAAAAGTTTACCAACTCCTTTCAAATGCAAGATTATGGGTGGTTCCAAATGCAGCGCATCCATTCGAAAAAATTAACCCAGAACGTATTGCAGCCGAAATTCGTTATTTCTTCCTTTCAGCTTAGGTATGATTATTGTAGTTTA
>JBMLPO010000463.1:0-11662 GCA_049242065.1 Bacteroidia bacterium | reverse complement strand
GGACGGAAGGCTTGATTGTAACTCCCCCATTTGTGATCATGAAATAATCCCTGCCGCTCCACAAAAACAGTATTGAGTTTGAGATTTGAGCAAGAGCTCAAAACTCAAACTCAATACTGTTTTTGTCCCTCAATACTCAAACTCACACTCAGTTTGGAGCGTGAGTTTTGAGCAAGAACGAAAGACTCTCACTCAAACAATTACTCCTAGTTTTTTTTCTCTTACATAACAAATTCAGAATAATTATCTCGATTAATCATTTTGGTTTGTGCATTGTAAGTTTCAACAAATCCTTTTGGAAATTTATAACGTTCATTTGCTTTCCATTTAAACTCATAAGCATTTATAATCCCACCCTTTTCTTCAATCCAGTCAACTTCTTGCTGTTGGGCCGTTCTCCAAAAGTAAGTATTGCTAAAAATTTGCTGGTATTTAAGCAATTTAATCCTTTCAGATATCAAAAAATTCTCCCACAATACGCCTTTATCATTTCTTATGTTTAAGGGATTAAAATTTGATATCAATGCATTTCTTAATCCTGTATCATAAAAGTAAATCTTTCGATTATTTTTAATTTCGTTTCTCATGTTTCTGCTAAATGCATTCACTCTAAAAACAACAAAAGCCTTTTCCAATAAATCTATATAATTACTTACTGTTTCTTTATTCGCGCCGAGTAATTGCGAGAGTTCATTATACGAAACCTCACTACCAATTTGTAAAGCCAATGCCTGTGTAAGTTTTTGCAGAAAATCTGGTTTTTTAATTCCTGATAAAGCTAAAATATCTTTAAATAAGTAACTATTAACCATACTATTTAAGACTACTTCTTCTTCACCCTTATAATTTAATACATCAGGATACATGCCAAAAATAATCCTATTCTCTAATTGACTATCTGCTTCCAGCCAACCAAATTCATTCTGAATTTCAGCCATCGAAATTGGAAACAAATTAAACTCCCACTTTCTTCCTGTTAAAGTTTCATTTATTTGATTATTTAAATCAAAAGCAGAAGAACCACTTAACACCAGTTGAACATGTGGAAATTGGTCGATGATTATTTTTGAAGTTAAACCAATATTAGGTATCCGTTGTGCTTCATCAATAAATATAATTGCATAGTTCTTAATTAACCTTGTTATATGTTCTTTGTCTGGTAAACTAAATCTTTGCTGCACTCCAAAATCATCTCCATTAACAGACAATACATTCTCCATTTTAGAGAGAATTTCATTCATCAAAGTAGATTTTCCAACTTGTCGTGGACCAATAACAACAATAGCTTTGCCTTTGTTGAATTTTTCAGTTATTTTTTCCTGTAAATACCTCTTTATTTTCACTTTACGAAAGTAATAACAAAAAACCAAACAGCCAAATATTATAATATTCTGCTGTTACAGTGGCCAAATATTATAATATTTGGCCGATAGGAAGAAAACAATTAGAAGAATTTTTCAAAAAATTAACCCCCTCAGATTTAAAATTAAATCATTATGAGGTAGGATTCCCAATCCAATTGAGTCATTTTCCCATATCTAAAACTTTCCATATTTTCCTTTAACTAGAAGAAAGTTTATAATAATTTTCAATTCTAAATAATACGATGTAAAGGATGATTTAAGTCCAATACTTTCTAAGTTATAGGAACCGTATACAAAATCTTCGTTTCCAAATCCTCAATTACTAAGTGAAGAACACCATTTAAGGGGACATCTTCCGGAATGGTCAATAACATACGATATATAAGGTGGCATTCTTCACGAAGATCTTGTTGTATTAATTTAAACTTTTTTTTGTTTGTATCCTCCAAGCAAAAATTATAATCAATTGCAAATTTATATGGAAGATAAATCACAAATGTCAAATTTTCCTTAGAGGTTTCTATCCTGAATTTAGGATTAAATCCTGTAATTCTATTTAAAAAAATTTTATTAAATCTGTAGTAATCCAAAAACATGGAATTGTAGTCCTCATCTTGTAAATTTTTCTTCCTTATACTAAAAAATGAATCATTTGTAGCTAATTCAATTTTAGTTAACAACTTTGACTTTGGACTTAAAAAGTAAACCTCTTTACTCGATAAAATACAAGATTCATTATCAATTATTCTAATTTCAATTTTTATAGAATCATTTAATACAAGTAGTCTAGTTATTTTGGTTAAAAGTTGAATTGGAAGTTTAGAAATATCAAATGAAATTTTCTCATCACCCTGATTTACCAACAATTCCTTTTCAAATAAAACAAGCCCTTTAGAGATAGCTTGCGTTTTCATGCCATTATAGAAAGGTTTGTTACAATCAACATTATATTCAATTATTCTATCCGATACCAAAATATCTTTAATGATGTATTTAGGTGGTGCAGAATTGAATGAAAACAAAAAGTAAATAATGAGAAATGGGAGTTGAACTTTCATACTTTCCAAAAGCTTTTATAACAAATATTACTAATTATCTCTTTAGATATAAGCTCTTTGAATAAAAGCCCCCTTATTTTCTCTACTGAATAAATATTTTATGATAAGCTGTCGAGGTCGAATTAGTCATTTTCAAGAAATATATCCCAGTTCTTTCATTTAGGTCTAGTTGAATAGATTGATGTCCTGCGGATACATTTTCTTTAAATAATTCCTTGTGATGTCTGCCATCTAATCCAATTAAACTAATTGTAAGTTCTGCATTTTCTTTGTTGTAAAAACTCAATTGTGCCTGGTCTTTAATTGGATTAGGAAAAACCTGAACTTCCCTGATTGATTTGTGTTCTTTCAAACTTGTAAAGCCTTTTTTGAATACTCTTAACTGAGATAAATATGTTTTATCTCCATCTTTATGTCCTTCAAAATTTGAGTTAAATGCTCCATAAAAAACTACTTCATTTACACTATCTGGAGCTATCCAATCAAATGTCCATGTTTTGCTATTAACCCCATCAACTCCTGCTGCGCGATAAGTTACATATTTATTGTTTCCAACCAATTTAGTTGTTACTGTATCAGATATCACAAGTGTTCCTAACAATTCTCCTGTGATAGACTGTGGCGATATGGAGAAGCCAAATCGGGTGCCTCCTACTTCCGTATTTGTAGCGGTAATGGTATACTTTGTGTTTGCTTCAAATCCTGAGCTTGGTATGGTTGATGTAATCCAACCATCAATATTTGTGGCTATTCCTCCATGGCATACTGTACAATTTTTCAATGAATCACCAGGCGATCCAGTATAACCAGGCTCAGTGCCATCGCGCTTTCCAAGTGCAGTTGGACCAAATGATTGAATAAGTAATACGATTGGAATAAGTAATAAACTCTTTAGTATAATTTGTTTCATGTCTTTAAATATTCGAATGGGTTAGAATAGGTCTATTTTTTTTTACTATTGGCAATTTAATTAATATTCAAGAATCCTGCTAAAAACTAAAATAATATGACTTTCAGAAAATGAAAGTTTCTAATGAGAAGATGAAGCTTATTTCTTTTCTAAATAAACCACAAATGGCCAGACCTATTAGCAAAACAGATAATTTGCCGTAACAATAGATGATGTCCGTTTTTATTTGAAGAAGAAATATAATCTCTGTTCAATTATCTATACTTAGATTCTAGTAATAACTAAACAAAACACCTTTTACCATAATCCACCTTCCTTCAATATATTTGCCCCATGGATTTAAAAAACAAAGTAGCAGTAATAACTGGAATTAGTAAAGGAATTGGATTTGAATTAGCCAAACAATTGATTCAAAAAGATTGCAAAGTTTATGGCTTAGGAAGAAATTCTAATGAAGCTCTACAAAGTGATTTGTTCCATTTTATTGCTTGTGATATTCGAAATAAAAATGAGGTGGAAATTGCATTTGCTGAAATCATGAAACATGAAAACCAAATCCATATTTTAGTAAACAATGCAGGCTTAGGCTATTTTGGTTTTCTTGAAGACATGAGTTATGAGCATTGGGATGAAATGTTTGATACGAATATCTCAGGCATGTTCTATTGCTGCAAACAGGTGATTCCGCAAATGAAGAAGGCCCAATATGGTCATATCATCAATATTGCATCTACTGCAGCACTAGAAGGAATGCCTCAAGTGAGCGCTTATTGTGCTACTAAATGGGCCGTAAAAGGATTAAGCGAAAGTCTTTTCAGAGAATTAAGAGACCATAGAATCAAAGTAACTTGTGTATATCCAGGTTCAACCAAAACAGATTTCTTTAGGAATAGTCCTGGCATTAAACCTCATGATTTTATGTTGATGCCAGAAGATGTTGCTTATAATTTAGTTGTTGCTTTAGAAATGCCTGATAATTTTCATACAGTTAATTTAGAAATCAGACCACTGCAACCTAAAGGACCCAAAACTACCAACTAACAATACTAGCTTTAGTCAAATCATAGCTATTATCACCAGGCTTGAAGCCATTTCCTGATGGCTCGCAAACCAAATACTTTTTGTCTTTGAAACTAAAATTATAGTTTTCTTTTCCTTTAGTTTCTATAGCTACATTCAGATGATGCTGTTGAAAATACACCAATGCTAGAGAAGTTTTATTCAATAATTCCTTGGCTAGGTAGGCGAATAAAATCGACTTGTCTTCACAGTCACCATATGGATTAGCAAGTGACTCTTCTGGGAAAGAAAATTTCTCTTTTCCTTGTGCTGTCATATCATCTTTATATGGAATAGCATCCTGTGAAAATTTGAGTAGAAATGCCAATTTCTTTTCTTCATTTAAATCTGAAACGACATCAGACAGTTCTTTTAATAAAGAACTTTTTACACTTTCCGAAACTTGATAATTCAAGTAAATATCGGAAAACATAATATCTGGCAAATCATTGTAATAGGCTACTAGAGATTCATTTAATTTACCTGTAAAATAATAAGGGAACTGTTCAAACTCGAAATACAGTTTGTATTTTTTTGATTTAGCATTGAATTGAGGTGGCCTATTTTCATTGATAAGAATGGCTCGACCTAAACTAGCGGGCTTTTCGAAAATTTCTTCAGTCAATGGATTTTTCTTTTGTGAGAAAGTTAAATCCGTATAAGTTTTGAATGCTAAGTTTACCTCAATGGCATTGAACACTTTGAATCCCAATTGACCATACACTGTAGTTTGGCAATTGGAATAACCTAATATAACATCATAGTTTTTTAACTTTAATATATGATACAAAAAAACATTGGCTTGGTTTTCATTCTCATAAACAGAATGAGCCAATTTCTTCGACATCATCAGAAACGCCATGTCATCCATTAAAAACTCCTCTGAGTACTGATTCAAATCATCCAATAAATCATTTGTAAAAGCCATTTGAAATCTATTCAAATCGGACTGAATTAGCTCTTTATCAACTTGATTGGTAGTAGAAAGTTTGGGAAAATCTGCTGAAAAATAGAGTTGATGTCCATATAAATCTAATCCCACCCTGTTCACAACCGCAACAGCTGGCTTAGTGAAAGCCAGAAAGCAAATCAAACATAAAATGGAAAATTCTATTTTTTTGTACACAACTATATACTTGAACTTGAATCGATTAATAACGAAGGTAATAATAAAAACGCAATTATTTAACTATTTGGTAACATTGACCAAAATCAGATATTTTTTTTGAAATCCTGTCAAATTCAAAGGAAAAACTTTGATATCCTGTTTGAGAATGTATTTTTGCAATTCTTTAAAAAACTATGAGATCTATTCAATTTCGTGAAGCCCTCAGAGAGGCACTATCAGAAGAAATGCGCAGAGACCCGGATGTATTCCTGATGGGAGAAGAAGTAGCTGAGTACAATGGTGCTTATAAAGTAAGCCAAGGCATGTTAGATGAATTTGGCCCAAAAAGAATTATTGATACACCAATTGCTGAATTAGGTTTCGCTGGAATTGGTGTTGGTGCTGCAATGAATGGCTTGAGACCAGTTATTGAATTCATGACCTTTAACTTCTCATTGGTTGCAATCGACCAAGTTATCAATGCTGCTGCCAAAATGTATTCAATGAGTGGTGGTCAGTTTAATATTCCAATGGTATTCCGAGGTCCTACAGGAAGTGCAGGTCAATTAGGAGCTCAACACTCTCAGGCTTTCGAAAATTGGTATGCCAATTGTCCTGGTTTAAAAGTAGTAGTTCCTTCTAATCCATATGATGCAAAAGGTCTATTAAAAACAGCAATCCGCGATAATGATCCTGTGATCTTTATGGAAAGCGAACAAATGTATGGAGACAAAGGTGAAGTGCCTGAAGAAGAATATTTAATTCCTATTGGTGTTGCTGATATCAAAAGAAGTGGCTCTGATGTGACTTTGGTTTCATTTGGTAAAATCATGAAAGTAGTTTTACAAGCTGCTGAAGAATTAGCCAAAGAAGGTATCAGTTGTGAGGTGATTGATTTAAGAACAGTAAGACCAATCGATTACCAAACTGTTATTGATTCAGTAAAGAAAACAAATCGTTTAGTGATTATTGAGGAAGCTTGGCCATTAGCTAGCATCTCTACTGAAATTACTTATATGGTTCAGAAAAATGCTTTTGATTATTTAGATGCACCAATCAGAAGAATCACTACTCAAGATGTACCACTAGGTTATGCACCAACATTGGTTCAAGCTTTCCTACCAAGTGTTGAAAAAACCGTTAAAACAGTTAAAGAAGTATTATACAGATAGAAGTTCCCAAACTCTATCAAATAAAAAAGTCGATTCAATTGAATCGACTTTTTTATTTGATAAGGGCTTACTTATTGAATCAATAATTTCTTGATTGCTTGATTTGAATGCTTGAGTTTGATTAAATACATTCCATTCTGAATTCCTGTCATATCAAAACGATTTTGTGAAGTGGATTGAAATGATTTAACCAATTCTCCATTTAAATTATATAATTCCAATCCGCTTGTTTCATTTGCACGAACAAATAGGGTTTTTGATTCACTGTTATAAGATATTTCTGCACTTGACTCATGACCTGCATTTTGGGTTTTAAATACATTTGAATAAGCAAATACACCATCACGGTCTACTTGTTTTATTCTGTAATAAACCACGTGATTTTCGGGATTATCATCTACAATAGAATAATATTTACTTGTACTTGAGTTTCCTGCTGCTTGAATTTTTTGTATGCCTTTAAAATCATCACCATCTAAACTACTTTCAAGCTCAAAATAAGATGTATTTAACTCCATGGAAGTTGACCATTTTACTAAGTTCTTTCCATTTACATTTTCAGCACTTAAATCAAGCCATTTAACAGGCAATACATTCACAGAAAATGTCTTGGCAAAAACTTCATCTCCACTACTACTGTTGTTTGCATCTGTTGCATTTACACATACATAAAAAGTAGCTCCTCCATTGTAAGATGCAGGTGTTGTAAAATTAAACGTCCAAGTTTTTGTTCCTGTTGCTGTTGATGTGCCTCCTGATGTATGAGTCAAATAAGTTCTATTTCCGCTACTTGTTGTTTGAGTTTGAATAGAATTTGTAACACCTATTGTACCCAAACTTCCAGTAGATGAAATAGCTGAACCTGGCAAAGCGCAAAGCATAAAACCAAGTTTATTACTTGTAGAACTTGTAAAACTTAATGTCATAGGATAAGTTGTATTAGGCTGTAAAGAACCGAGAGAACTCGTTGTTGTTAAGCTCATTCCGCTCCATTCTGTTCCTGATGTAGTAGCTGTACCATGGCATCCACCGCAGGCAGTTTCACCTGGTGCATTTGTATTAGCTGCAGGAGGACCGGATGTATAGGTAAAAACTTGTCCTGCCAAAAATAGCAGACTTAATAAAAATGTAAATTTTACTTTCTTCATATGTTTTGTAATTTATGTTTATGCCTGATTTCTAATGAAAAGTGAATTTAATGTATGAACATTCATTTTCAAACTTAAATTGAATTTATTTTAATTTTTAAGCAAAATTTCAGATTAAAACTATTGAGGTTTTTTATACTTTTGATTAAATCCTACTGTAAAATGAGTAAATTGATTCAACTCCTCCCCCTCCTCTTTTTGGTCATTATTTTAAACGCCTGCCAAAATCAAACCAAGCAGCAGCAACACAGTTCACAAGAAATAATATATGATACTTTAAATCTCACTTATGAAGGTGAGAAAAATGATTCTAATTCCTATTTTAAAGTGAAGTATGCGCTATTAGATTTTAAACTATCTAACAAAAAAGTAAACGATTCGCTCCAATTCAAAATGAGAGAATACTTGTTCAATGTAGAACCCGAATTGTCGAAATCATTAGAAGTTCAAATGAATGAAGACAAAAAGAAATTACTAGAAGAATACCAATCGCTTCAAGCAGATTTCCCAGATGGAACTTATGGTTATGAACATGAACTCACACAAAATGTAATTTCAATCTACAAGAAATTTATTGGGATAGAAACCCAAAGATATGCTTATGCTGCAGGAGCACATGGCATGTATTGGGAGAATTTCTTAAATATTGATTTAACAACTGGCTCCACTTTACAAGTAGATGATTTCTTTAAAAGCCAAAAGAAACTATTGGAATTGGCAGAAAGCAATTTTAGAAAGCAAATGGAATTAAAAGAAAAGGATGACTTAGAACAATATGGCTTTTGGTTTACCAACAACCGTTTTCATCTAAATAATAATTTCAATTTCAGAAACGACTCCATTGAATTTCAATTTAGTCAGTATGAAATTGCGCCTTATGTAATGGGAAATATTTCTATTAAACTCCCATTAAAAGCTTTACAGGAAGATTTAAAACAAGAAATGTTTGATAATTAACTTGGTAAGAGCAATTTATTGATGCGCTTAATTGGACCACTGCAATAATTTTCGTGGCATTTAATACAGCGATTTACCATCAAATTATAATACTTCTTTTGTTCAGTTGGATGTGTAAAAACAGCCTTGTAAGCCTCTTGAAACAAACGTGCCCTTTCAAAAAACTCAGGCTCCAATACATTCGGATCAGTTGGCTCTACCAAGTAAAATCTTAAAAAAGGAAAACTAGCAGAGTCTAATGGCTCTCCATTGCTGAGTTTAGTTTTCATGCGGTCGGCATTCTTCACCATTTCACGCATCATTAATGCCATGGGCTTTGCATGATTAGGATCCATGATGGTTTCGGTTGAGCAAGATGCAGAATCTTTAGAAGACTCTTGCTTTTGTGATGTTGATTGCTGCTCTGAGTTGCTTCCATTGCTATTACAAGCTGCAAAGAAGGTAAAACTCAAAAGTATTAAACTAAATAAAACGACGATTTTTTTCATTGGGGTAAAAAAACAAAAAAGGCATGAGAAATCCTCATGCCTTTTCAATTATGTTGATGTAATTATTTTAAAATTACACCACTAGCTTCAAATGCCAATTCTTTTTTAGGTTCTTTAATGGCAGCAATTTCTTCTTTCGATTTGCCTGCATCTTTTGCGTACTCCTGTAAATCAGCAATACTTGTTTCTTCTATTTTAGCAATTCCTTCGATGATAGCTGTTTTTCCTGAGGCGTCTTTAGGCATAAAAAATGCGTAATCTTTAAAGGTAACTCTCAATGGCTCGCCTTCAGCATTGGTTAATTCCATCCAACAGCCTTTCTTTTGGCAAACCGCTTCAATAGTTCCAGTTAATTTTACATTCAATTCTTTCTTATCGCCCATTTGGGTTTTCAAATCAGCAATTGAAATCGCACCATCTTCCGAAATTTTATCACCAAAATACATAGCACTTGCGCTACTGGTATCTCCACTTGGTGCAACTTGAGCTGAATCTGCTGCTGGAGCTGAACCATTTCCCGAACCTCCACATGAGGCTAATACCACTGCCACTGAGGCAGCCAATAACATTTTTTTCATTTAATCACTTTTAATTATGAAACAAATTTAAAACAATTTTACTCATTTTTGAGCTAGACCTAAACTAATAATCATTTAAGTAATTTAAATTTTTTTGAGGATATTTGACTAAATAATGAAACTTCATATCCTGTTATGTTTCCTTTTTAGTTTGCTGATTTATTCTGCAGATTCATTAGCGCAACAATATATCATTAGTTTCAAAGATAAGGGTCAACAGTTTCACCCTGCTCATTATTACTTGAGCGAAACGAGCATACGCAAAAAAGAAAATAAAAAGATTCGCCTTGATGAAAGTGATTTGCCTGTTTGCAACAATTACAAAGAGCAAGTTAAATCGCAAAAAGTAAATTTGCTCGCAGAAAGCAAATGGCTGAATGCTATTTTGGTGAATGCTAGCCAAGAACAAGTAGAGAAGCTACTTCAATTACATTTCATCAAAGAAATAAAACCTGTATATCCTTCAAAATCATTTATAGCAGCATCAAACCAAAAATTACCACCACAAGCTGCTAGTTATTGGCAATCTAAAATGCTGCAATTAGATGAGTTGCATAACAATGGTTACAATGGAAAAGGAATGGTAATAGCTGTATTTGATAATGGCTTTAGTAATGTAGATAAGAATGCAGCCTTTCAACATTTGTTTTTAAATCAACAAATCATAGCTAAGCGAAATTTTGTTAGACCAAATCAAAGTGTTTTTAGAACAGAATCGGATGGCGAACATGGTGCTAGAGTTTTTTCAATTTTAGCTGCAGTTTACCCACCTCAAATGATTGGAACTGCTTATGCTGCCAATTATATTTTAGCCGCTACCGAAGATATGCGCTCAGAAGGAATTCTGGAGGAATTCAATTGGTTGAATGCTGCAGAATGGGCCGATAGTATTGGAGTTGATATCATCAGTTCATCTTTAGGATACGCAACCGGATTTACTTACGGTGCTGATTATACTTATGAAGAACTTGATGGCAAAACCACCATTGTTGCCCAAGCCGCTCGTATGGCTGCGAGAAAAGGAATATTGGTGGTTAATAGCGCCGGAAACGAAGGAAATTCCAATTGGAAACATATCATCTCACCTGCAGATGCCGATAGTATACTGGCAGTTGGTGCTGTTGATGTGTATGAAAAATACAGCTCATATAGCTCCCAAGGACCAAGAATAGATGGACTCATAAAACCTGATATTTCTGCAATAGGAACTCAATGCCTAACTATCATGACAGATGGCAGTTTAAAAACAGGTAATGGAACTTCTTTTGCCTGCCCAATGATTAGTGGAATGAGTGCTTGTATCTGGCAAGCAAATCAAAATGCTAGCAATATGGAACTCATTTCTTCTATTAAAAAAAATGCATCATTGGCCATGTTTCCAAATAATTATGTGGGATGGGGAATTCCCAATGCAAAAAAAGTATTAGAAGAAATAAGTGGTATACAAATCCAAGATTTACCCCAACATCAAAACAGGTTGAGCATTATTCCCAATCCTGTTTCAGAGTTTCTGCAATTGGTTTATATGAATTATTTCAATCAAAAAACTTTTCACTTAGAAATTTATAACATCGACGGAAGCTTTCTCAATACCTTAATTTTAGAGATGAACAATGGCTATAATGAGTTCATTTTCAACTCTAAATCAATTGGCTTAAAACCCGGACTGTATTACCTACGATTAAAAGAACCGAGGTTAGGAATGCTAGAAGAAAAAAAATTATTGGTGATACCCTAAAATTTTCTTTTCTTTGCACTCCCAAATGGTACCGTGGCCGAGAGGCTAGGCAAGGCTCTGCAAAAGCTTCTACAGCAGTTCG
>JBMLPO010000462.1:0-3874 GCA_049242065.1 Bacteroidia bacterium | reverse complement strand
TGTTCTTATACCTCATTCTTTATCTCGATGGTTTCTATACAAGCAATTTCAGATTGATGAAACAAGATTTCACCCAAAGGACTGACTACTTGCGAATCACCAGAATAAGGTACTTGATAAGCATCTATTCCGACTCTATTCACCGCCACCAAATAAGATTGATTTTCCACAGCTCTTGCTCTAGCTAAAAGTTTCCAATGTTCAGTTCTTCTGCTAGGCCAATTAGCTACAAAAATTAAACAATCATAATTAAAGGCTTCTGTTCTGCGTATCCAAACTGGGAACCTCAGGTCGTAACAAATAAAAGGAGCAATTTTCCAATCTCTGAAATGAATGATGATTCGCTCAGAACCGGGTGTATAATGTTGGTTCTCCTCCCCCATTCTGAACAAATGTTTTTTATCGTAGTAAATACACTTTCCATTGGGTTCTACCCAGATGAAGCGATTAAAAAACAAGTCATTTTCTTTTATCATCATAGAACCGCAAACAGCAGCATTCTTATTAGCAGCCCACTCTTTCATTTTCCCAATTAAAACTTGATCCATTCCAAGAGCTAGTTTTTCTGGATTCATAGAAAAACCAGTGCTAAACATCTCGGGTAAAATGATGATATCAGGATGAGAAGAAATAGATTGAATAAGTTGATCAAACAAGAAGGTATTGGCAGAGATATCTTCCCAAATTAAATCTTGTTGTAATAAACAAACCTTTAAATCAGCCATGCTAAACGCGCATTAATTTCTCAGCAGCTCTTTCGAGCGTTTCATTGCTTTTTGCAAAACAGAACCTCAAAACATTGTTATCAGTTTTCATCTTATAAAAAACAGAAGTAGGTATAGATGCAATCTTATGTTCTTTGGTCAACCTAATTGCAAAATCAAGGTCTCTTTCTTGCGTGATTTTTGCGTAGTTCAGCATTTGAAAATAAGAACCCTTACAAGGAAGTATTTTGAAATTGGACCCTGCAACTAATTTCTGAAAATAATCGCGTTTTTCTTGATAAAAAGCAGACAGTTCCATGTAATGGTGCTTCTGGTCAAGAAATTCAGCCAAGGCATATTGAATGGGTGTATTGGCACTGAATGCAATAAACTGATGTACCTTTCTAAACTCTTTGGTGATATCGGCTGGAGCTAACACATAACCCAATTTCCAACCTGTAGTATGGTATGTTTTACCAAATGATGAAACGATGATACTTCTTTCTGCTAGCTTAGGAAACCTTGCTACACTTTGGTGTTGAACGCCATCAAAAATAATGTGTTCATATACCTCATCACTTAAAACCACCACATCTGTATTATCTAGAATTTTTTGCAATTGCAGCATATCATCCGCCTCTAGCACTGCCCCAGTTGGGTTATGCGGAGTATTGATGATGACCATTCTGGTTTTAAAGTTGATGAGTTTTTTCACCTCATTCCAATCCACTTTAAAATCAGGATACTTCAACTCATAAAAAATTGGTCTTCCACCATTTAATTCAATAGCAGGAATATAAGAATCATAACAGGGTTCTAATACAATGACCTCATCACCTTCTCCTACAATAGCGCTGATAGCCGCATATAAAGCATGGGTTCCACCAGGAACAACAGTAACTTCTGTTTCAGGATGATAAACCGCACCATGTAACTCTTGTGTTTTACTAGCAATTTTTTCACGAAGCGCCATTACACCTGGCATAGGAGCATATTGATTATGTCCGTTTACCATGGCTTGATGTACGAGTTTTACTAAGTCGGGATGACAATTAAAATCTGGAAATCCTTGTGCTAGGTTGATGGCCTGATGCTCATTTGCATGGGCTGTCATGACCGAAAAGATGGTGGTTCCAACACCGGGTAATTTACTTTTTATGGCTCCCGAAAAATTCATTATAGGCTTCTTGATTCAGCCTCAAGGATAAAGAATCGGGCTCAATAGTTGTAAACACTTTATTAAACCATTTGAGCATGTGAGGATTAGAATTGTAAAAAAAAGAAGTTTCAACTGGCAGCAGCTAATTTAAACTGATTAATTGTCAAGCAACTTATATACATAACAAATGAAAGGTTTGAATTGTAATTCCTTTTTGGTAAAATCGAAGTATAGAAAACATTCACATATATGTACCTTATTGCGGATAGCGGTTCAACAAAAACCGATTGGTGTTTAACGGACAAGAACAACCAAAACCAGAAGATTTTTCATACCATTGGGTATAATCCATATTTTATAGATACGGAGGCCATTTATTATTCTTTATCGGAAAACCTGATAAAAGATTTTGATCCAGACATCGTTAGTGAAATCTATTTTTATGGCGCTGGCTGCAGCACTCCAGAGAAAAAAGAGATTGTTAGAAAAGCCTTGATCAGATGTTTTCCTAAAGCCAAGACTATTTTTGTTGGTCATGATTTATTGGCAACAGCTAGAGCATTACTAGGAAAAGAAAAAGGATTTGCTGCCATTCTTGGAACCGGATGTAATACTTGTTTGTATGATGGAATAGATGTTTCATTAAACATCGACTCACTGGGTTATTTACTAGGTGATGAAGGAAGTGGTAGTCATATTGGTAAAAAAATTGTGAGAGACTTCATGAGAGGACGCTTGGAACCGCAACTAGAAGCACGTTTCAAGGAGCGTTTTCAAATTGCAGACAATGAACAAATTTTTCATACGCTCTATACCACACAGTTTCCAAATAGATACCTCGCTAGCTTCTGTAAATTTGCTGATGAATATGTAACCCATCCTTATATCAGAAACAAGGTAAGAGATTCGTTTAGAGATTTCTTTAAAAACTTGGTAAGCAAATATCCTGATTACAAAGACTACAAATTCAATTGTGTAGGCTCTGTTGGCTTCGTATTTCAAGACATCTTAGAGGAAGTTGCATTGAGCTTTGATATGCATATTGGTCGTGTCATCAAATCTCCATTAGAAGACTTGGTACGTTTCCATTTAGAAGAACTTTAGTTTGAGATTTGAAATAAATAACTGAATTCATCTTCAGCTATTTTTTCTATTTTCATAGATTGATAAAATCCTTTTGAAGTAGCCGCAGAATCCATTGCGGCTATTTCTTTTTTATATTCATCTTGACTCAATGGATATACATCGTCAGTATTTTTTAGCAAGAGTACTTTGCTATTTTTTTCAAGTCTAGGAAACAAATAGATCCTTTCACGATTGGCCAAATGCGGCACCAATCCTGAATTACAAGATACAGCATCCTGCTGGCCAATTCTTTTCAATTGGAATTCAAGCTGACTGAGGTTCAATGATGAATGATAAAATTCTTCAGAGAAAATATTCTCTCTTTTTGATTGATACCAAACACTTAGTCTGTTTTGCATTTTGGCATAAGTAGTATATCCACTTAATAAGAAAATACAAATCAATGATATCCATTTCAACTGAGCAGATTGGAAACGAATCAAAAATAAAATCAGGGTGATACTTAATAAAGGAACCAATTCAATTCCATAATGATAATTGATGCCCCAAAAAACAACTTCTTTATTCCATAATTTTTGAAACAATAAAGGCAAATAAGCCCAAATTATTGCAGGCCTAAAGAGAACCAAAATGAATCCTGAAGATAAAAACACCATCCAAAATTCATGTTTGATTTGCTCCATATCATCGGGTTGTACATGACTAAAGAATAACATCTTTATCATTTCTGCAGGATGAGAAACTATGTAATAAATGATGGCAGGAAGACTTTTACCTAAATGAGAAAACCTATCAATTTGTTCAAATTTACCCAATGGATTTAAACCTGGCATGATAACCTGAGTAACCCACAAGAAATACACCACATCAATTCCAATCAGTAGCACAAACAAAGGCAATAATTTCTTGGGTTGATCTGTTAATA
>JBMLPO010000461.1:0-2045 GCA_049242065.1 Bacteroidia bacterium | reverse complement strand
GATTGGTGGCAGTAACTCCTGTAATAACTTGTCTTGTGGTAACCAAATCAGGTCTGCCATCATTATCCAAATCAAATAAAGTATTTGCCATTTCTTGTAAACCATAAGTAGGTCTAGTATAATTGGTATTGGTAAATGAATCTGCACTTAAAATTGAAAAAGCTTGATGTTTATTTTTTCTTACTACAATACCCCCACCCCAAGCAGTAACTATATCAACAAAACCATCTCCAGTTACATCACCCAAGAGCATTTGTTCTAAAGGAGAACCTTGAGCAACCGAGCTAACTGGAAGGAAATTGATAACGGTACCACTGGCATTTTGCATAAATCCATTGAATGTTTGATATACTGTTGCAATATCCATAAGTCCATCATTGTTCAAATCACAAACTTGACTTACTTTAGGTTGAAGTATTGTATTAATAAAAGTTGGTCCGGAGAATGCCGCAGAATCTAAGATATTAGATGTTATTCCAAATTTATTTTCTAGAAAAAAAATGCTATCACTATTGTGGTGGATATTATGAAAGAAAATATCTGGTCTATCATCATTTGTTAATCTGCCATAATAAATGTTATTAATATAAGGATTTGGATTACGGACTGTCCTAATGCTTGATAAACTTAAATTAGTATTTGAAAATGATGTTCCTGTGGAGTTATTGGAAAGTAAAATTACATTGACTGGTGTCATAACTAAAATATCCAATTTACCATTTCCATCGAAATCTACTAAGAGTATTTGTTCAGAAGAACTAGCATTGGGTTTTGAGTCCAAAAGTGGATGTTGAATATGAATTCTATTGAACATAGTATGTGAAAAACCCAACCCCTTATTTAAAAAAATAGTAATACCCGAATCCATTCGAGTAACAATGTCCAAAAATCCATCACTATTGATATCACCAGTTTTGAAACCCCAAATTCGACCATATTTATGAGAATAAACAGTTGAATCTCCAACTAAATCAAGATAATTTGGGTCAATTATGGTATTAGCAATTCCACCTGCATTTCCTGCAATATTTCTAAAAACTCTAAGTCTGTATATATAAGGTAAGTTTGCCAATCCACTAGTAGTGGAGGACGAAAAGTAAACCGTACTTATCAAATCTAACTTTCCATCATTGTCTAAATCAGCTGAAGCGTATTGCTTCAATGTCTGCCCAGTAAAACTCAAATTCAAATTGCCTTCTGTTGGCCAAAAATTGAGATTGCTTGGTGTGGCAGTACTTGCCGGGTAGGAAGGTACAAAGTGATTTAAGGTAGCCACTGTAAACCCATTTACTGAAATTGTAATGGGTGCCACTGTTGCACCAAATGGAACCCTTACTTTTAATGAATCATTATAAACAGCCAGTACCTGTGCTTTGGCATTTCCAAAAAACACATGCACAACACCCGTAGTTGGAGCCAAATTTGTACCCGTAATTGTTACAATAGCTCTAGGGAATGCAGATACCGGAGAAAAAGAAGTGATGGTATGGATTGCACTTGCATTTTTTAGCATAAACAAACTAAAAAATAGAAGAGTTATGAGGAGTTTGATATTGAGTTTCATAGGTAGATTTAATTTATTTGCAAGTTTAAAATTGATAATTGAATTTACTTATAATTTGATTGATACGAATCTTATTGAATAAAATTAAATGAAAAAGGTTAAAACTTTAGATGAAATATTTCAATAATTCAATTAAATCTAAAACTAAGACCTTTTCTATATTTCTATAATTAATAAATTAATTTTTTAATGTTCTCAAATATCATATTGTCCAATTTTTATAAATATTTCCCATTTATAAAGGTTCTACAATCCAAGTATAAATTAGTATATTCTCTCCATTTATTTTTCTGTAGAAATTCATTGAATCTGAATTCGACCTTTTCCCTATTGAATCATTCTTAAATAAATAAGGAATTTGTAACAAAATGTCGTATTCCTCAATGCTATCATTTACATTTTTAATTAGAATATTTTGAAGAGGTCTAGCTCGTTTTACGGTATCCAACAAATTGCCATGAATTTCTTTAGATCTTAAATC
>JBMLPO010000460.1:0-8276 GCA_049242065.1 Bacteroidia bacterium | reverse complement strand
ACATGGCATTTAAAAAAGATTCGTTTGCTTCTGGATAAAGCAAACGAATCTGTTCAATGAAATCTGGATTTAAATGTGACAAGCCGCTAATTTAATTCCATTTTTCTCAAATCAATAATGATTCAATTCTAATTCACTCCATTTATAAACTTCTGGAGAGAAAGGCTTCAAATTCTACTTTTAATTCTTTATACAATTTTTCAAAGGTTTCAAATTGGTCTTTCAATTGAACTGGCTCCTGATAAATTACCCTGTCGCTGGCTACAGGATTGGCCAAAACATTTGATACCAAACCCTTCTCTTCTTCATTAAAAGTATGTTTCAATTCGTCTATCAATTCATGTTGTCTGATAAACTGATTTTGAAAATGTTCTACCTGTGCTAAAATTTCTTTTTTCGAATTTTGAGCAGCTACCTCTTCCAGTCTTTTTACAAATGTTCCTAATTCATCTTTGTAAAATGCCAAATCCTTTAACCACCCTGTAAATAATTGATGTAAGTCGTTAACGTGTTTCTTCTGTTCCATTGGAGTATAAAATAGTGTATACAAATGTGTTCAGAATAAGAGAGAGTGAAAATGAGTTTTATCAGCCTGAAACCTGATTTCTTGCAGGGAATAAATGCTCGTATTTCTTGAAATTATTGCAGGCTACAATTATTTTAGCTCTTAATTTTTTGTTTAATTACATCAGCATTTTGAAGAACGGCATCAATTTGGCTATTTTCACGGCTGAATCTATATTTCAAATTAAATGATTAGAAGCGAAAAAGATAACAATATGAAGAAAATCAGCATTTTACTTTTGTTTTTTAGTTTTTGCCTTTCCACTTTTGCTAAAGACGAAGGCTATTTAATTACTGTAAACCTAAAAAGTGGTGCAGGCAAAAAGTTTTATTTGGGTTATTATTTCGGTGATAAACAATACTTGAGAGATTCAGCTATTGCAGATAAAACTGGAAAAGTAATTTTCAAAGGTGCCAAAGCACTAGAAGGTGGAATTTATATGATGGCAACTCATGATAAAAACCTGATGTTCGATTTTGTGGTTACTGAACAGGTTTTTACGCTTGAAACAGATTCAATTGACTATGTCACCAATATGAAAGTAAAGGGTTCTCCTGAAAATGAATTGTTCTTTACTTATACCAAATACACCACTTCAAAAGGTCGCGAGGCCCAAAAAATTGATGTACAAATCAAGGATGCCAAAGACAAAAATGATACTGCTGCAGTGCGTAAATTCAATGATGAATACCGCAAAATCACAGCTGATTTATACGAATACAGAAAAGGTATCATCAGCAATCACCCAAGTAGTTTATTGGCCAAGATTTTTAAAATCATGACAGATATTGATGTGCCACCTGCTCCTAAAAATGAAAAAGGAGAAATCATCGATTCTGCTTTTCAATACAATTACTACCGCGCACACTTTTTCGATAATTTTGATTTTTCTGATGAGCGCATTGTAAGAACTCCTGTATTCCATTCGAAAATGGAAACCTTTATGACCAAACTAACACCTCAAACGCCTGAATGTATTATTGAATCGGCTGATATGTTACTCAAACAAGCTGAGAAAGGTAAAGAGAATTTTAAATACATCTTGTATTGGATTACCAACCATTATGAAACTTCAACTTATATGGGTATGGACAAAGTATTCGTACACATGATTGATAACTACTATGCAAAAGGAAAGGCTTTCTGGGTAGATGAAACTTTGTTATTTAAGATGAAAGACAGAGCAGACCAATTGAGAAATAACCTCATTGGTAACAAGGCTCCTAATCTTACGATGATTGATACCAATAATGTTTACCATAGCATGTACAATGTTAAAAGTAAATATACTTTATTGATTTTTTGGGATGCCAATTGCGGTAAATGTAAAGAAGAAATGCCAAAACTGGCCGAGTTGTATGAGTCAATAAATAAGGGTAAAAAAGAGAAATTCTTTGATGTATATGGAGTTAGTTTAACTCCTGATGCAAACGATTGGTTGAAGTATCTTCGTGAAAAGAAATTAAAATGGTTAAATGTGTATGACCCACAAAATGAAACCAATTTTAGAAGATTATATGATATCTATTCAACTCCAGTTTTGTATTTGATGGATGAGAATAAAAAGATAATTGCCAAAAGAATTGATGTCAACCAACTCAAAGATTTTATTGCCGATTACGAAGCGGGTAAAATCAAGTACAGCAATGTTTGTAAATAATTTGAAATGATAAAAACAACAAAGCCCTTTTCTCTTCTGAAAAGGGCTTTGTTGTTTTATCCCATTGAATCTTTTTTACTGAATAAAATTATCTAACTCAGCAATTGAATCCTCTTTGATGCTTCATTATTTGAAATGGATTGAATCTGAAGCAAAATTGAAACAATTGCTTTGCTATCCATTGCTTTCTATTATTTTCGCGACATGAAATTAGACATGCTTGTTTTTGCCGCCCATCCAGATGATGCTGAATTGAGTTGTAGTGGAACTATTTTACAACATTTAGCTTTGGGTTATCAGGTAGGTATTATCGATTTAACCCGCGGAGAATTAGGTACCAGAGGTAGTGCTGAATTAAGAGATGAAGAAGCTGCTAAATCCTCTAAAATATTGGGAATACATGTCAGAGAAAATTTGGCTTTAGCTGATGGCTTTTTTCGAAAAGACAAAGAAACATTGCTAAAAATTATACAAGTAATTAGAAAATACCAACCAGAAATTGTCTTGTGTAATGCAGAAGAAGACCGTCATGTTGATCATGGCAGAGCCGGAGATTTATTAGAAGAGGCGTGTTTTTTAGCTGGCTTAAGAAAAATAGAAACCGCGACCGAAAATATTATTCAGCAGGCTTGGAGACCCAAATCAGTTTACCACTATATACAAGACCGTTTAATGGAACCCGATTTGATTATTGATATCACAGATCATTTCGAAAAAAAAATGGAAAGTATCCTCGCATTTTCAAGTCAGTTTTATAATCCCAATTCTGATGAGCCCAATACTCCCATTTCTGGTGAGGAATTCATCAAACATATTGAAGGAAGAGCCTTACATTATGGAAGAATTATTGGAGTAAAATATGGAGAAGGATTCACGGTAAAAAGAACCATTGGTTCTAAAAACTTATTTGATTTGTATTAAAATCCTGCTATCCATTTAGCCTTTAATCTGGCTAATAAATAGGCAAGGCCTTTGTTTTCCTTTAGTTCATTCGCATCTACCTTCTCTCCCATTCTCAGCATCTTCTCATACAAATAAGATGAGGGAATCCCCCATTTTTTAGCGAAGCTTTTTCGACCATCATTTCGAATAACACGACCTGTTGATTTCGATTTAAAATGATAGACCAAACTGTTGCCAATACCTTTGAAATCTCTGATTCCAATTTGCCAACATTTCATTCCAAAATCTGGATCAGAATAAAATCCCGGACTAAATAACTCATCATATCCACCAAGCAAGTTCCAAACCCTTCTCGACACAATACTAGGTGGCCAACAGGAGCCAAACCAATCAGCGGGATGATTAGATGGATTGTTCACAAAATCGATTAAATCCTGCTCACGAAATGTATCTATATTCCTACCAAAATCAAATGGTGAATAAACAGCTTTACTGCTGCTCTTTTCAAATTCAATCATGGTAGAAGAATAATAAAACAAATCATCGTTTCTCTTTTGAATAGCTTGATATAAATGCAAATCCCAATTTGGACATACATACATATCATCATTCATATAAACAATATAATCGCATTGTGCCAATTGAGCAGATGCATTTAAGGATGCACAAACGCCTGCATTTTCTTTTGAATAAGTTGCATCCAATCCCTGTTCACGAATCCATGCTATGCTGCCATCTGTGCCTTCGTTTACATGAACCACAATTTGATGCTGATAAAAACTATTCTTTTGAATACTTGATATACACAATTGCAACAATGGCAAATTGTTCCAAGTGGGAATTAAAATTGAAAATAATTTACCGCCTTGATTCTCTCCTTTGTGCAGCGTTTCTATGGCAGGGATTACAAAAAGACTCATTACTTTTTTATCTCTCCAAAATAAACTCGAACATTTGATTTTGGACTAGATACATTTAGCTTCAATGCTGTTTTATCATCCAACATCAAAACACAATCCTTAGGTGCATTTTTAGGTAATGGACCATAAACTTGTACCCATGCATAATCAAAATAATCATCGTTTTTTATTTGTATCCAAGTACCTTTAGCGGCATTGTTTACCAATACACCTTTTAATTTTGCTTTAGGATTGTAATAAGCAATTCCTGCTTGTGTAATTGCATCAACCTGAAAATCCTTCTTGTTTACTTTTGATGGTAATGACCTTTCATAATAAGATAAGTTACCTCTGTTTTCATTGACAATTAAATCTTGTCCTTCACGCAAACGATACTGTAACAATCCATTCCAATTGGCCAAATCGGATTGTGTTACGCCATACTTTTTAGCAATGGTATAAAGTGTTTCTCCCTTTTTTACAACATGTGTAAAATATCGATCACCTTGACCAGCTTTATTTGATGTTGGTGTGATATACAATGCATTGCTATCGGCGGCGGCTTCTGCCCATTCATCTACTACTACTCTTTGCTCTCTAAAATCAACCACAGAATAAGTATTGATATTATTTTCATACAGCGGAAAATCATTGACAATTTTTACACCGGCTTCATCAATTCTTCCATAGTGTTTTGTGATAGAGGTATCAATATCGCGGTCTTCAATTTCGTGGTGGGAGGATTGAACAGTTGAAGCAATTTTGTATGTAGGTTTTTCTTTCTTCGTTTCTTTAAATTCTTCTTGTTCTATCTCTGTATCGTTTTTACTGATTAGCTTTTGTTCTTTTGTGCCAGCTGTTTCAGTTTGGACTGCTAATGTCTCCTGCTTTATTGTACTTTGATCAGCCATTTGTTTTTCTTGTGACGGGGTTTCAGCCTTCACAGTATTCCACATACTTTTTATGGCTGCGGCAGAACTATCTCTTTGTTCTGATCTTTGTGCCGCTGATAATTTAGGTGCAGGTGTTTGTATTGGCGCACTGCCTTTGGGTATCAATAATTTTTGACCTTTCCATAAATTAGGCGAACTCAGTTCATTCACCTCCATCAAATATTCTGGGTCTTGCTGAATACTAGCGCCCAATTGCTGAATGGTTTGAGATGATCCAACAACATATACTTGAAATTCTTTAACCTGCTTTCCAGCTTTTTGAGAAGGCTTCTGATCTTCTAAAACAGGAAGTGGTTTTTCTACTAGAATAGGTGCATCTTGAATGGTAGTTTCTGTTTTGGTAACTGCTGGAGTTTGCTCTTTTTTAGAATCAGGAACAAGCGGCTCAACTACATTTTCATTAACTGCTAATTCGGGTTCTTTGCTGACTTGAAAAACTGTTTTACCTGCAACTGTTTTTTCTGGTGGCGGTGGTAAAGAGGTAGCAAGCGGCAAACGTGTATTACTGACAGGCATTACATTTTGTACTTGAACATCTCCATACTTTTCAGCATTCACAGGAATCCTTACTAGCTGACCAGGTTTCACCTCTCCTTGTATCAAAGGATTAGATGACAATATCACATTGGCATCCATTCCATACTTATCTGCAATGTCAGTAATTTTTTCACCGGCAACAGCCCTGTGAACAATCATTTTTTTACCATCCCTTAATTCAACCCGAAGTGAATCAAGCGGCCTAGCGATTGTTGTAAGCGACAACAAGGTGAAGAGGATGAGTATATTCAGGAATCTCATGGACAATTTTTTAGATGTAACTACAGTTAGTGCAATTAATATTCTTTCAAAAATAATGAAATTGACCATAAGCTAGGAGCTTGTTTTAGGCTGATAGTGTGGGGAAACCTATTTTTTGTACACTCTTTTCAAGACTACTCAACATGAAAAGAACTAGAATACAAAAACCCTTGTATTGTTAACCTAAAAAGGATTTTTTACTTCACTTTTTCAAGTAAATCAAGACTCCAGGCCTGTGCCTTTTCATTAAACAAAACCTTGGTCTGTGCCCAAGTCTCCTTAAACAATTCAGAATACCTGTAATGATTCAAACAATTTTCGTCGCGCCAATAACTATAGGTAAACAATACATGGGGCTGTTTAGCATCACGCAATAAATTCAATCCCTCACAACCTTCAAATGCAGCAATTTTACTTTTTGCTTGTTCAAATACCTGAAGAAAATTCTCTACTTCTTCTGGTCTAAAACTCATTCTAACTATTCTATTGATCATCGTCATCAAACTTTTCTACCATAATCATGGAGCCAGGCTTTAAGCCTAATAATTGCGCACCTTTAGCCCGATGCATACAAATCTCCAACAATTCATTTTCATTAAAAACTGCTAATTCTGTCCCCTCTTTTCCCTCGTAATAATTGGGTGAAATCTTATCAATAAAATTTTTCTTCCAATACAAAATTTTAAAGCGGGCTTGACCAATAAATTCTTCAAATTCGGCTTTCGAAATATTGGTTATCGCATTTTGGTAACTGTCTACCATCATCACCCTTCCTTTCAAAATATTATTCTCTATAAAAGTATCTATATTTTGAAAAACCCTGTTGATTTGACCAGGCTCTGCAATTCCCTTTAAATCACCTCTCTTCAAAAAATGTGCAATCACTTCTGGGAAAATATTCTTCTCAGGAAAAATTTCATTCACACGGTTTTCTAATCCTGTAATTCTATAAACCTTCTTTGGTAATTCTTTAAATAGCAATGAAAAAATAGAATTATCAGCCCCAATAAAATAATGACCATCTACTTCTACTACTAAAATTTGTTTGTGTAAAAACAAGGAAGTATCTATAGCCAATATATGCCAGGTGCCTATAGGAAAGTTCTTATAGACCCCTCCTATTACAAATGCAGCCTGCATCACATTGTACTGGTCGGTTTGGTGTGATACATCCACAATAACAGCGCTTGGCACTTTACTGTAGATAGCTCCTTTCAAAGCTCCAATATAGTGACTCCCAGCGCCATAGTCAGAAGTTATTGTGATAATGTTCAAAGCAGATGATTTTTATTAAATTCGTTGCAAATTAACAATTAGCAAACGACAATTTGAATAGTAAAGAAATCAGTATCGATCATTTTGATCCAACTTTGGTGTTTGGGCCACACAATAAAAACCTCAAAACCCTTCAAAATCATTTCCCTAAATTAAAAATTGTGGCCAGAGGAAATCAAATCATTTTAAATGGTGATGATTTTTCTATGGAATTATTTGAAGAGAAATTACAGGAACTTATTCAAGTTATTGACCAATTTGGTTCTATTTCAGAAGTTCAACTAGAAGCTATTTTAAGTGGTACCCATCCTAAAAAATCTGCTTCAAAAACGGAGGAGAAACCAAATGAAACAGGTGATATCATTTTGTATGGCAACAATGGCAAAGTAATTCGTGCCAAAACTCCCAATCAAAGAAAAATGGTTTCATTACTCCACAAAAATGATATCCTCTTTGCAATTGGTCCTGCTGGTACCGGAAAAACTTATACTGCCGTAGCTTTGGCTGTAAAGGCTCTAAAGGAAAAAGAAATCAGAAGAATTATTCTTGCCCGACCTGCAGTTGAGGCCGGTGAAAATTTAGGTTTCTTACCAGGTGATTTGAAAGAAAAAATCGACCCTTATTTACGTCCCCTATACGATGCGCTTGATGATATGATTCCTGCTGATAAACTAAAATCATACATCGAAACCCGCGTCATAGAAATTGCACCAATGGCTTTTATGCGTGGAAGAACATTAGATAATGCCTATGTAATTTTAGATGAAGCGCAAAATGCTACCGACCTTCAACTAAAAATGTTCCTAACCCGCATGGGACCTAATGCAAAATTTATTATTACAGGCGATTTAACCCAAATAGATTTACCTAAACAAGAACACTCAGGTTTGTTAAAAGCTGTGAAAATATTGGATGGTATCAAAGGTATTGAATTTGCATACTTAAGTTTTGAAGATGTGGTTAGACACAAATTGGTGAAGGACATCATCAAGGCATACGACCATAAAAAAGCACCTAAATCTGAATCCAACAACAAAGACTCAAAATAACTGGAAATGAAAGCACTTGTTCAAACCCAATACCAATTACCTAATCAGGTTTCGTTTTATAGAGGAAAAGTTAGAGATGTGTATGGTATTGCAGATAAATACCTAGCCATGGTGGCCTGCGATAGAATCTCAGCTTTTGATGTGGTTTTACCTGAACCCATTCCTTTTAAAGGT
>JBMLPO010000459.1:0-2451 GCA_049242065.1 Bacteroidia bacterium | reverse complement strand
ATAGTAACAACAACTCACTTTTTCCATGCCATTTTCTACATCCAAACTCCAATATGAAGTGTCTTCAGCACCAATTTTACTCCACAATTTTTCAGAGGCATATTCAGCTACATTTTTGCCACTTACTTTCTTTAATATAATTCCGAGTAATTGGGTATCTCCTCCTTTATATTGATAATGTGTTCCAGTTTTTTGAAATACTTCTGGATGTAAAACAGTAGCGTTTACATCTTTTCCATAATAAGCCTTAGCCGGCCACCCAATTGGACTTCCGTAACTTTCATGAAAATCTAAACCAGAACCCATCCACAACAAATGTTTAATGGTAATGTCTTTGTAAACATCTGCTTTGAATTCTTCTATATAATTACCTACTGGTTCATCTAAACTCTTAATCAATCCTTCTTTTAATGCAATTCCTATTAAAATAGAAGTAAATGATTTGGCCATAGAGAACGAATTCGATAAACTGTGCTCATTTGTTCCTTCCCAGTATTCTTCATATACTAAGCTATCATGATGAATCATTAATAGGGCTGTAGTTTGATATCCTGCAGCAGCTTCCATCAAGTCATCTGATGGATGTATGATTCCGTACTTTGATGATTTAGGCCAAGCTTGAGCAGTTCCAATGGCAATTTTTCTTGTTGGAAAATCCTTCAATTCAAAAATATCGGGACCCGTTTTTCCTCGCAATAGGGTCATGGCTATTACTCGGTTTACATGCCAATTTCCACTAATCAATAAATAGATTTCAAGAATGAGTAAAAGGACAGCGAGGCCCAACACGAACTTTTTGAGAAATTTCATGAAGGCAAGTTATAAAATAGTTTTACTTTTTATATTCAAATCTCCATTGATATGTAGTCTTTCCCTTTTTGTTTAATCTAGTCCCTTTTGTAAACAATCCCTTTTCATCATAGTCGAAAATACTTACATTCATAATGCCTTTTTTGTTTGAATTTTCAACGCTGGTAATTTGTTTGTCGGTATTGTATTGGTAGGCAGTTTTGAAATATAATTCTCCTTTAAAATTATAGTATTCAGATAGGGTTAGAAGTGAATCAGCTGAATAATGTCGGATGAATTTTGTGATTTTACCTTTCTCGTTTTTGTATTCAGAAATTTCCATATACGAGCCATCATTTTTCTCTTCTTTTTTAATACAGTAGTTTCTGTTTTTTACTTCCTTATTTTCTAATTCACCTTTGGGGTCGCATTCATAAGTATAACGATACTTCAACTTCTTTTTTCCATTGTAATAACGGGTTTCTTTTTTACTTCCATTTGGGTAGAAATCATATTCATATCTATAATTTAATTTCCCTTTACTAAACGATTGACTCATGATGAGTTTGCCTGAATCATTGAATTGATTTTCTGTTCTCCATTCGGGTGAATTGAGTTGGTTTTTCTTGTAATAACTTCTCCCAATTTCTTTTTTGTTTTGATACTCATATCTTGTTAGATAAATGGTATCTCCATTGGCTTTTTGCGCCCTCATTTCATTTAATAAATCATGCTGAAAATCGCAATGAATCTGCATTTTTAACTTAGCACCTTTTTTCTTGAATTGTTTGTAATGAATGATTCTTGCAGTCTCGTTTAATTCATAATGATTTACCTGATAATATTCTCCAGTTTTATTGTCCTTCGCATATTCAATTACTTCTTTGATGCCCGCATTTTTAAGCCTCGTATTTTCTTCATACCATTTTACTGGACTCGATAAGTTAATGAAGCTAAATGAATAATAATTACCAAAGTAAAATTGCGCCTGTGATTGAAAAAAGCAAAATAAAAATAGGATAGCGAGTATTTTTTTCATGTTATTATCAATAAGTAGTTAAAACGAAAATAAGAAACCAATGTTACAAGAAGGATAAAATTAGGCAAAAAAAATCCCCGCTTGAGGCGAGGATTTTTTCTTGTATAGAAGAAACTATTAGTAGTCCATTCCACCCATACCACCTGGCATTCCGCCTGGCATTGGAGTTGGATTGTTTTCTTTTTCTTCTGCTAAAATACACTCAGTTGTTAAAATCATAGCTGCAACTGAAGCTGCATTTTGTAAAGCTACACGGCTTACTTTAGTTGGGTCGATAACACCAGCAGCAATTAAGTTTTCGTAAGCTTCAGTACGTGCATTGTATCCAAAGTCGGCTTTACCTTCTTTTACTTTGTTTACTACAACTGAACCCTCACCACCTGCATTGGCAATAATTTGACGTAATGGCTCTTCAACCGCACGTTTTATGATTGCAATACCAGTTGATTCATCTTCATTGGCACCTTTTAATTTCTCTAAAGATTCAACTGCACGGATATAAGCTACACCACCACCAGCAACAATACCTTCTTCAACTGCAGCGCGAGTTGCATGTAAAGCATCATCCACACGGTCTTTCTTTTCTTTCATTTCAACTTCAGTAGCAGCACCAATATAAAGAA
>JBMLPO010000458.1:380-1583 GCA_049242065.1 Bacteroidia bacterium | reverse complement strand
GAGATATCTGTGGACCTTCAGGAAAAAGAGTTCGTTTGGAAATATTTGGCCATGGTGCTTTGTGTATGGCTGTTTCAGGAAAATGTTATTTGAGTTTGCATAGCCACAATGCTTCTGCTAACAGAGGAGCTTGTGTTCAAAATTGCAGAAGATCTTATGTAGTTACCGATAAAGAAGAAGGTTACGAACTCGAAATCGACAATGAATATATCATGTCGGCGAAGGATTTGTGTACCATTGATTTTTTAGATAAAATTCTGGATGCCGGTGTAGGTGTTTTAAAAATAGAAGGAAGAGGAAGAGCAGCCGATTATGTTCATGTAACTACCACTTGTTATAGAGAAGCAGCAGATGCAATTGCTGAAGGAACATATACTCACGAAAAAGTTGAAGACTGGAGAAAGCAACTCGAAACCGTATATAACAGAGGTTTCTGGGATGGTTATTATTTAGGAAGAAAATTGGGTGAATGGAGCAAAGTTTATGGTTCAGCAGCAACAAGCAAAAAAATATATTTGGGTAAAGGAGTAAAATACTTTGATAAAATTGGGGTTGGTGAATTCCTGATTGAATCACATGATCTAAAACCAAATGATACCATCATCATTACAGGACCAACTACAGGATTCCTAGAAACAACTATTGAAGAAATCAGGTTTGATAATCAGGTTGTGGAGAAAGCTGCACAAGGACAAAACATCTCGTTTAAAGTACCGGGCAAAATCAGACCATCAGATAAATTATACAAAAAAGTAAGCGCTTAGTGATTCAGATTATTCATTTCAGAAACAAGTGCATTGGCTGTAATGCCTGCGTGGAAGCTGATGCCGCCAATTGGCGAATGTCGAGAAGAGATGGCAAAAGTGTATTAATTGGCGCCACCGAGAAAAAGCAAATTTACCAAATCAAATTTCCGAACGAAGAACTCGAAGCCGCCAAAAGAGCCGAATTGGTTTGCCCAGTAAAAATAATTCAGGTGAAGGAATTGTAGATGGCAATCTATGTATTGCCAGCGGTGCACCAAACGGCAAATAATTTATAATTATTATTCATAGGTAAAGTGTTGTGAAAACAATTTGTTTGGCAGTTTTTTATTTACTTTTAAAACAAGGACTTAATAGACAAATAGGACCATTGGAATCTTGTTACAATTAAAATTAGAGTTTGAATGAAATTGGGGATTCAAATGTTTAAAATCGATTG
>JBMLPO010000458.1:0-370 GCA_049242065.1 Bacteroidia bacterium | reverse complement strand
CAAGCAGCCAAAAGAGCCGAATTGGTTTGCCCTGTAAAAATTATTCATGTGAAGGAATTGTAGCTGGCAATTTTAAATCTACAAGATTATTTTTTTGGGGTATAATGTTTTAATAACAGTTTTTCTTGTGGCTTTTTTTCTATTAAAAATAAGGACGTAAAGGACAAACGGGACCCATATTAGAAATTTTGTTTCGACCAAAATTTGAAGAGGATTGGAATTTGAATCTTATAATTTTAACAATAAACAATACATTACAAGCTGTTATTTCCAACACTAATCATACTTTAGATTTTGGTAGAAATAATTCTTTATCAAATAAATTATTAACTTTGAATGATGGTAGATTTTTCAAATACACAAAAAAGAG
>JBMLPO010000457.1:0-2036 GCA_049242065.1 Bacteroidia bacterium | reverse complement strand
GTATCTCTTCATCTCTACCTATTACCGGATCGAGTTTACCTGTCTTGGCTAAATCATTTAAGTTCTTGGCATACTTATTCAAGGATTGATAAGTGGCTTCTGCATCTTGTGATTTAACAGACTCACCTCCTCTTAATTCTTTGATAGCAGCCTTGAGTGCTTTCTCTTGTACCCCTGCATCTTTTAATAAATTACCCACTGCATCATTCGATTTGGCTAAGGCTAAGAGCAGGTGTTCAATGCTCACAAATTCATCTCCAAACTCTTTGAGAAAAGAGAGGGATTGAATGAGCACTTGGTTGGCACTGGATGACAATTGTAATTGATTGCTTCCAGATACTTTAGGCAATGCTTGTAAGAGGGCATCAAGTCCTTGAGCAATACGTGTTGGATTCACTCCCATTTTCTTAAAGAGGAATCCGCTTAATTGCTCATCTGTTAAGAGTATTCCTTTCAACAGGTGGGCAGTGTCAATACTTGGATGAGCAGCTACCGCAGCCACTTGTTGGGCTTGCTGTACGGCTTCCTGAGCTTTGATGGTGAACTGATTGAAATTCATATAAGTGTTTGATTATTTTATTACGATTGGATACTTGAATCCATCAAGTATCAAACCAATTAAAAGTTCAAGAAAAAATGTCTGATGGCCATTCAAAAAATCAATCAAAATGGCCTTTTTGTCTAGCTTTCATTTATCGTAAAAAAAGAACCTGAAACTATGGCGCAAAAAAAAGGGTGGAGAAACTTCCCCACCCCTATTTAGCTATTCAAATCAAAAACAACTAAAAGCGTTTTGAATTGTAACCAACCGATATCCCTACACGAAATCCTTCTTTAGTAGGAATGGTAGAATAGAAATTAATTGGTATATTCATTTTACCTGATTTGATGGTTTTACCTACTGCAATAACCAAAGCTGAAGTGAGTGCAAAATTTCCTCTGCTATCTAATCTGTTTTCCATGGTTAAATTTTTAACTCCCATTTCATTCAATTTAGACTCTGAGTAAAATTTGCCATTGTATTCAGCACCCTTTAATTTGGTAGAAGAAGCAATGGTAGGACCTATAGCAATTTCCCATCCTGAATTGTTGTTTCTAAATCCGTTTAAGAAAGTAAGACTAGGAATAAACATTTGTTGATCGATACCAGTCACCATCGGAATGAATTCGAACAAAGCTTGGAAATTACCTTCATTTAAATATTGTTTTTCGAACTGGTAACCAAATTGGAACATAGCAGGGAAAGCATCAAAACCACCATTCTCTTCAGCAGCTCTTAAGATATCGGCATCTCTACCAAAAGAATAAGTATAACCAAAACGAGGACCCGATAAATTCACAATGTTTCTATTGGGATTGTTGATGGTATTTTCGAAATCATTCTTTTTGGTTAAGTGGATGAGTAATTCTTCATTCACTGGCTTAGCATACATTTTTTTTACGGTGATTTCTACCATTGATTGAATTTCTTCTGGGAAGTTTAAAAACTCCATCACATGTGTTTTTTCGATAGCCTTATCTTTTACATTGATTAATTTCATGGTTACAATGGTATTACCTGGATAAGCTTCTACACTACCTGAGAACATATAATCGGAATGGATTTTTTCTCCTACTTCTATTAAACACAATTTGCCATAACAGTTGGTGATGTTCAATTGATTTTTTTCGATAAGAGAAGTGATATCGTGACGATCTGTTACATCGTATATATCTAATTTCTCAACTTCTAATCTTACTAAATTACCCATTTGTTGAGCATCGAGAGCAAAACCTTTTGTTTCGATGTTTAAAACAGTAAGACTTGGTTTTTTCACTTGAGTTTGTGCTTGTGATAAAAATGAACTGAATAAAATCATCATACCTACAATGATTAAATTTTTGATGTTTGAGTTTTTCATGATTGTTGTTTTTGTTTGATTTGATGATACAAAGGTGGAGCAATCCAAACACCTAGAATAATTGCTTTGTGGGCGGTATTTGCGGATACTTGCATGGATTCCTAATTGCAGTACATCATAAGAACTGAATCCTCA
>JBMLPO010000456.1:7463-10387 GCA_049242065.1 Bacteroidia bacterium | reverse complement strand
CTAGCTTTGCCGCTTCATCTACAAGTTCATGGAATGAATGACCAATTGATGCATGAATTAAAATTAAATCACAATCTGCTATCTGATTGCCTAATGCTATTTCTAAGCATTCATTTACACCACGTCTGGTATTCACCATTCTAGTGCTACCTGAATAAAATTGTAACATGATTTGGGTATTAAAGTGTTCTAATTATTTGTAAAATTAAGCTCTTTAATCTAAGCTTATTAGCACTTTTTCAATTAAAACTTGCAAAAATTCCGTGATTTTTCTAGTGGCTTTTTAATTAGGATTAATGGTATTTCAAGCCTTTTATTGGCTAGATTTTACACTTTCATTCCATAAAAAAACTTCAGAATCTTTTATAAATGAAGAAAAATTACCAATCGAATACCTTTCAGTAAAATTTGGGTTGATATTGGGTTGCTGTTGATTCAATATGATATGAACAGCTTCGCTTACATTTTTAACTATAAATGAATTTGATTCTTTTAATAAATCACCCAAACCACCTTTAAAAAAACCAATTACTGGCGTGCCACATAAGATACTTTCATGTGCAACTCTATTCCACCCTTCATTAATTGATGTAAAAGCAATGGTATAGGAAGCACTCGACATTCTTTTTATATAAGACTCATAGCCTTCTGATATGATTGAATAATTATCAAAATCACCTGCCTCTTCAGACCTATTGGTGCTGAAATAACAAGTGTAACCCTGCTGTTTGAGTTGTTTTGCTAGAACAAAAATTTGTTGGTCATTTTTCCAACTCCATTGTCCCAAATGAATGAGTTTTTCAACTTTAGCTTGTACAATTGATTTGATTGGCTCAGGATTGATTAAATTGGGAAAGTACAAGATGGAGATTCTAGGACATTTATGTTTGAAATAATCTTTCCAAAATGGAGCTACAGTAAGTATAGCCAAATTGCGAGGCTTTGTTAAATTCAATAAAAAATAGAAGGTATTGAAATACAATTGAAACAACCAAGAATTACCATCCTTATTATCCTCATAGTGCATAACCACAATAAACTTATGGGAAGAAAACAAGGACCTTACCAATGCAGCTAATGCGTATCGAGAAACAAGAATATTGATTGGTGCTGATGCCTGCCAAAAAGCATTCCAATTCATTCTAAAATGCTCAAATACATTCTCAAAAAATGTTGGAGTCCTAAACTCAATTAACTCGGCATCAATTTGCTTGGATTGAAGTAAAGCAAGAAGGCTTTCTGCATAAAATTTTTCATGCAGAAAGCCTCCAGTAATGTATTTACCATATGATAGGTAATGTATTTTCAATCTAATCTTTTTTAGTCAGACTTGAATCCAGTCTTGAAATGGCCATCATTTCTTTCATCGATTTTTGCATGCCTTCCAAAGATCCATCTAAAAAGATCACATTCCCTTTTCCTTGTTCAGCAAAATTCTTCACAGCTTCGGTCCACATACTAAACAAAATAAATGAAGCATCTAAATCTCCATCCTGCATAACTTTTGCTGCCTGACTTAATCCTTTAGCAACTTCCTCTCTAAACAATGCGATTCCTTGACCTCTTAACTGAGCGGCTTCCATTTCTGCTTGTGCAGCTATTTTAATGGCATTACCTTCTGCCTCGGCTGCTTTTGTTTTGGTAATTAATAAAGCCTGACCCTCGTTTTCAGCGGCTGATTTCATGTTATTTGAAGCCACCACTTTTGCCATTGATTTCATAACTTCCTCATCAAAATTGATATCATTGATTTGTAAGTCGATGAGATGATAACCCCATTCTTCAAGGGTTTTATCCATATTGTCTTTAACAGCTTCTGTAATTTCTCTTCTTAATCCTAAAATTTCTGCTTGTTTTTTTGTAGCAACATAAGCACGAATAGAACCTTCAACCGACCTTGTTAAAGCCTGCATAAAATTACCGCTATCAATAAATTTAAATGCCACATTTTTGATGGTTTCTTCATCTTGGTTGATAACAGAATACAATAACATAGCCGTGAAATTCACATTGGCTTGGTCGATGGTAGTAGCATTAAAACCTAATTCAACCGAACGATTTTGAATTGAGATTTTACGAAATACCGCTTCAATCAAAGGAATCCTGAAATTCAAACCTGGATAAAGGGTACGACTGTATTTTCCAAAAATAGTTGTAACTGCTACTGTTCCTTGTTGCACAGTAACAATGGATAAAAATGCAATGAATGCAATGAGAACGGCGATGATAATATATTCCATATTTATAGGGTTTGAATTTCAATAATCAGGTCGTCTTGTTCTATTAAACTACCTTCTTTCAAAACTATGGATTTTACTGTTCCCGATAAAGGTGAAATTACAGTACTTTCCATTTTCATTGCTTCAACGGTAAATAATGGACTATTTTTTTGAATTGAATCACCTTCCTTCACCAAAATTTTTGACAATCGGCCTTGTAAAGGTGAACCTACTTCATGGCCTTCTTTGGCTTTTCTATTGGAATGTTTAGCGGTCTGGTTATGTTTATCAATTACCTCTATGCTACGAGTCTGACCATTCAATCTAAAGAATACTGTTTTCTTTCCATCGCCTTCATCAACCACATTGATCATTCTTACTAGGATGTTCTTCCCCGGAGCCAATTCAATAATTAATTCCTCCCCTTGTTTCATTCCAAAGAAAAATGCAGGTGTAGGTAAATGATACAATTCACCATATGCCTCTCTCTTCAATGCATAATCCTCAAATACTTTCGGATAAAAACACCAACTTAAGAAATCAGTGAACTGATAATCTTTTCCAAATTTATCTTGAAATGATTTGAAATCAGTTTCAAAATCAATTGGCTTTAAATGTTCATTTGGCCTGCCTTGATAAGCTGGTATATTTTTCAAAATCACTTTTGACAATTCAGGTGGAAATCCGCCCGGGTTCTGACCTAAA
>JBMLPO010000456.1:0-7453 GCA_049242065.1 Bacteroidia bacterium | reverse complement strand
CTTTAAACAATTCAATAACAGAATCTGGAAAAGAGATGCTATCACCCTTTTCAATTATATCCTTTTCGGTATATGCATTGGCGGTCATGAATAAAGCCATATCCCCTACTACTTTTGATGAAGGAGTTACTTTTACAATATCTCCAAACATTTTATTCACCACAACATAATTCTGTTTGATGGTTTCAAATTGATCTTCCAATCCTAGACTTCTTGCTTGGGGACGTAAATTGGAATATTGACCTCCTGGTATTTCATGGTCATAAACTTCAGCCGTACCTGCTTTTAATTCATGTTCAAATGGATAATAAAATTCTCTTACTGCTTCAAAATAATTAGAGAATTGATTCAAAGAAGCTAAATCCATTTTCAATTCACGCTCGTGTCCTTGCATCATTGCAACTACTGAGTTAAAATTAGGCTGAGAGGTTAAACCACTCATGCTAGCAAGCGCCAAATCCACTACATCAACACCAGCCTCTATCGCCTTTAAATAAGTAGCAGGTTGTATGCTACTGGTATCATGGGTATGAAGATGAATAGGGATAGCTATTGACTTCTTAAGTTCTTTGATGAGTAATTCAGCTTGAAAAGGTTTTAACAAACCAGCCATGTCTTTGATGCCTAAAATATGAGCCCCAGCATCTTCCAATTGCTTAGCTAAATCGAGGTAATACTGGAGATTAAATTTCTTATTCTTCTCAGGATCGAGGATATCTCCAGTATAACAAATACATGCTTCTGCTAAACCATTTGTTCTTTCTCTTACTGCATTGATGCTCACTTTCATGCCTTCAATCCAGTTGAGAGAATCAAAAATGCGGAATACATCTATACCATTCTTATTACTTTCTTCAATGAACTTTTCAACTAGATTATCTGGATAGGCTTTGTAACCTACTGCATTAGAACCTCTAATGAGCATTTGAAACAAAATGTTTGGAATGGCTTCTCTTAACAATGCCAATCGTTGCCATGGGTCTTCATGTAAAAAACGCAATGCCACATCAAAAGTAGCTCCACCCCACATTTCTAAAGAAAACAATTGGGGATGATTTTTTGCATAAGCCTCTGCAACTTTTAACATGTCTATTGTTCTCATGCGAGTAGCAAACAAACTTTGGTGCGCATCTCTTAAAGTACAATCAGTATATTGAATTGCCTTCTCATTTTTCAACCAGTTAACAAAACCCTCTCTACCTAAATCATGTAATAAATTTCTGGTACCAGGAGGTACTGAACTGAACTTATCGAAATCTGGAATACGAGGCGTTCTGAAAACTTTGTTCTTATCTACAAACTTTACATCCTCATTCCCATTCACGATGATATCGGCCATGTATTTTAAGGCTTTGGTGCCTCTATCAAAACGCTTTTTAAAAATGAACAACTCAGGATGAGAATCAATAAAATTAACCGTTGTTTTCCCCGCAAGAAATACTGGATGTTGTAAAACATTTTCTAGAAAACTGATATTGGTTTTTACACCTCTAATTCTAAATTCTTTTAATACACGCTGCAATCTTTCTGTTGTCTCAAACAAGTTCCTTCCGCTTGCAGTTACCTTCACCAAAAGAGAATCGAAGAAAGGAGAAATCTTCGCATTGGGATAGGCACTTCCTTCATCTAGTCTAATACCTGGACCACCAGCATTTCTGTAGGCAATGATAGTACCATGGTCGGGTTTAAATCCATTGGCAGGATCTTCTGTTGTAATCCTAACTTGAACTGCAAAGCCTTTTACTTCAATTTGTTTTTGGTCGTAAATGTTTATTTCTGGAGAACTCAGTTGATAACCCTGAGCAATTAAAATTTGCGAACGAACAATATCATATCCTGTAACTTCTTCGGTAACGGTATGTTCAACTTGTATACGAGGATTGACTTCAATAAAATAAATTTGTTCAGATTGGTCAACTAAAAATTCAACCGTACCTGCATGACTATAATTTACATGCTTACAAATTTTCAATGCATATTCATGTAATTTATTTTTTGTTATATCTGAAATTCCTGGAGCAGGAGCCATTTCAACAACCTTTTGAAATCGGCGTTGAACAGAACAATCTCTTTCATGTAGGTGCACTAGATTTCCATGTTTATCTCCTAAAATCTGTACCTCTATATGACGAGGTTGATCAATAAATTTTTCAAGGAAAACGGTATCATCACCAAAAGCAACTTTAGCTTCATTTCTAGCTTCGTTAAAAACTTTTTCTAAATCCTGTTCAGAACGCACCACACGCATACCTCTTCCACCTCCACCTGATGCTGCTTTGATCATCAAAGGATAACCAATTCTGTTGGCCTCCGACTTAGCGATATCCAAATCAATCAAATCAAGTTTACTGTCTTCAATAATTGGGACCTTCGCTTCAATCGCCACTTTTTTAGCAAGCATTTTGTCGCCCAAAGCTTTCATAACAGCAGGATCAGGGCCAATAAAAATAATCCCTTCCTCTTTACATCTTTGGGCAAACTGTGCATTCTCACTTAAAAATCCATAACCCGGATGAATGGCATCAACTTGATGTTGCTTGGCAACATAAATGATTTCTTCCATATCGAGATAAGGTTTTAGAGGATCTGTTTCCGATCCAATTTGATAACTTTCATCTGCTTTGTAGCGATGTAAAGAATACCTGTCTTCGTAGGTGTAAACTGCAACTGTCTTGATATTCAATTCAACTGCAGCACGAAAGACTCTGATTGCAATCTCACCGCGATTGGCAACCAATAATTTTTTAATAGCCATAGGTAGCATTTAATGGCAGTAATTTCGAAAAAGTTTTGGTAATAAAAAATGCGATTTACACACCTATCGCATGATGTATATTTTTCCGGTATTCTTCATAAAGAACTTCTCTTCATCCTTGGTTTTAGCGGTTCTGTGTTCAATTTCATTTCCATCAATTCTACTTAATACCTGATAGAAATAAACACCATTTGCCAATTTATCACCATAATTATCGGTTCCATCCCATGCCCATTCGCTGATATTGTTACCAATTCTGATAGGACCAAATTCTTCTTTTCTTATTTCTTTAACTATCCTTCCATCAACTGTCATGATGCGCACCAATAATTGATCAGGAATTTTTGAACCTGTTAATGTAAACACAAAGCGCATGGAGCTAGTAAAAGGATTTGGATAAGGATAAAAATACGTAATAGATGATTTATTAATCACATTAAAATCTATTTGATAATCGGCATTACCCGCCAAATTTCCACTAGCATCTTTTGATTGAACTCTTAGTGTATAAATTCCATCCGTTAGTTTACCCGGTTTCCATTCAATTGAAGCTGTATTGTTTTCTTTTGAAGCCGGGAAGAATTGAATTCCCGAACTGTTCAAAGGAATATTTTCGAACTCAAATGCTTTTGGTTTCCTCCACGATAAACTAAATGTTGATGTATCTTCTTGCAATAGAAATTGATTGGCATCAGTTGAACTAATTCGAATAACAGGTTGAGGGGAAACAATATCTCCATTTACTATTCGCTGTCCGTCAAAACTCACATCCAACAAAGGATTCAGTCGATCACCTTTGATTTGAACACTCCTCAAAGCGATGTTGTTATTGAAATTATTCTCCGTGAATTTTTTATTGGAATTCACTTGTAATTTCAGCTGTTGTGTCCCCTCCATTGCTTTAGTAGAAATAGCTTGTTGAAGTACCATTGATGAGGAAGACTTCAATTCATTTTGAATATTTGTAGAAGTATAGGTACGAAGTCGTGATTCATTGTTTGTTTCCCAATTGATTGAGAAAGAATCGGCTTTTGATTTAGCAATATTACGCAATGCTATTTTCATTAAAATTGAATCACCTTTATCTAAGTTTTCAGCCTTGAATTCATAAAACAAAGATGGATCTAAAACCAATTCCGGCGCTTCTTGATAAGTTATTTGCCATGAATTGATTTGATGAGGAGTTCTATTTACTGAATCAACGAAATGAAGTTTTAATTTTAAAAATGGATACTGAGCTCCATCTATATTTGACAAATTTGTATAATCAGACTGAATACCTTTTATGAGCAGTGTATCTTTTCCATTCGCATTCACTCCAATGATATCAGCCCACCATCTACCTTTAGGATTGATATCTTTATCGAACAAGTTTAATTTCAAATCTTGGTAAGCAAGCGCGGGACCAATTGGCTTAGAAGTAAAATCACCTTCAAACCATTTTAATATAAAACTCTTTTTTATTCTCAGGTATTTTTCATCTTGTGGCTCATTGGTCTGCGGAGGCAAACTGGCCATTCCTTCCATTTCATTATTGATCACAGTATCCTCTGATGCAGTGCCTAAAGCAGCACCTTTCATACCAATTACAGCCCATGCAGTATTCGGACTCCCTACTTTTCCCACTTTTACAGAACCAATTTTGGCGAACATGTTTTTGGTCTCTGCTTGCCAATTATGAATATTAGTTGAATAACGAGAAAACATAGCAACGAAATAGCCATTTGGAACCGAATCAATTAAACGATTTAATTCTGTTTCACCATTGAGTTGATTGGTATTAAAAGTATAATAACGATAACTTCTATCAGCCTTATTGGCTTGAATAAAAGCGCAGTTAAAAGGATAGTTAGGTAATTCATGCGGCATGTCCACTTGAAAGGGTTCGAATACCAAAACAACTGTGCCCTGACTCATACAATTACCCACTAATGCATTCAATAAATAGGGAATCACCACACCCATTCTTCTATGATCCCATCTTCTGTTTTCGATACCTAAAGTCAACTCATTATTTGTAAATTCAGTTTGGCGTAATGAATCATTAAACAATACAAATCGAGAATTAGAAATATCTCTTACTTGTTCATATTTACTTTGTCGCCAGCCGCCTAAAGACTTTGGTATATGTGTAAAACTACCGTATTGCCAAATACCTCCTTGGTCCTCACTTACATTTATTTTAGCACGCCAATAATAAACTTGCGTATCGGAAGAAGCCAATTTAAAAGTATAGGAAGCTAAACCTCTCTGCACAATTGAACCTGATTCTCTGTAAAAAGAACTTTGCTTAGAAAAACTCAATGAGGTATCCAATTCAAATACATAACTAATCGGTTCTGAAAAGATATTATTGTTCTGTGCATAGCAGACCACCGAGTCTTCAGCAACAATGCTGTAAGGGTAAGGATACAATAAATTGATACCACTGCCTGGAAGAAAATAATCATACAAGGCTGAATTGTTGGAATAACTTAATTCAGGTACAGCTTGTGTTGGATTGATTTCAACAGAAAATTTATTGATACCTGCATGATTTTTTGATACAGGCTTGATCCAATAATACAATGTATCTTTATAATTAGGACTTAAGATTTTAAAGGATGGATATTCTTGTACAGTATTATCGGGTAATGTTCTTTTGATTTTTACTTCGATTGAATCACCTTGAGCCTTAGCAAGATTATTGATTACAATAGCCACTTGAAAGGAGTCGAGTTGCGCTGTGGCTTTCTCTGGCAATATAAAAATACCATTCGAGCTAATTGAATAATCGGGTTTAGATGGACTATATAACCTCAATGCAGGATCGCCTTGTAATAAAATTTGAAGAGCATGAGAACGGGCATACAAATCTTTTGATGCAGTAGTTTCCAATAAGGCATTTTTCAAAATCAAACCAATGGGCTTTCCATAATCTACACCATTCATACCCAAATAAAAATAATCCATCTGCGTATATAGATAACCCGTTAAAGTCAGGTTACTATGAGCTAACCAACCGATGGCACCTTTTTTTGCAGCGCATATATAATCTTTTCCATACACCAGACCTGTTCCACCTGGATCTACATCATTTGCATTTCCTATGCTACATCCATTGAAATAATAAAATGCAGGTTTATTGTTTTCGGTGAGATTTCCAATTGAACCAAAATCCATATCTAATACTGTTAAAGAACCATGACCCAAAAATGTCATCATATTGATTCCATCATTTTGAATCTTAATTAATTTTTCTCGGATATTATCTTGGGTTGGAGTGGTTACATTTTTATGATAAGATAAGACGTTGGCACCACTAGGTCTTTGTGTAATAATACTCTTGAGGTAATTGACCTTATTGGTAAATGGAATCTGTTCTGATTGATAATCTTCACCACCACTTACATGTAAGAAATTTTTACGCCAATCTGTTATTGAATCAGGATGATTTTCGTAATACTGAATCTTCTCCAAGTAATTCATTGCATCTTGGTTGTTTTGTGCAGGTATTCTTCCTGTAGCAATTGCAGGAACTCCTTGTTCATTTTCAAAACCAGCAGTAAACAAATTATCGGATGAAGGCTCACCCATTGCTGGAACCAAATTGAGTTTATAATTTTCAATCGAGGATTTAATCAAGTTGTTTTGATAACCCCTTCCTAATAACAATAAAAAAGATGGCTTGATTTGTTGTTGTTCGTATAAATGCTTAGCGAAATTCCTGATTGAAATGGGATGCATGTGACCATAATAATAGGTATTGGCCAATTGTTCGGCATAGACCAGAAGTGTTTTATATTGCAAAGAACGATAATCGCGGTAAGCACTTGCTGCACTCTCTATTTTTTGGTTGGAAACAATTAAGTATTGGTAATTCTGTGATGCATTGGGAATAAAAAATTCAACTTTTTCTAGATTGGAAGGGATTTCAAATTGATTGGATGCAAATAAAATTAACTCTCCATCATGATTAGCCAAAGCCCTTAACAAACCTGATTGCAAAGAACAAGTTATTCTTTTTTGGTGATAAGAATCTAAGATAAATGCACTTGAACCACTGAATCCATTTAGCTGAATCATTTTGCGTGAAGAACCAGATTGACTGAGTGTAAATGCTTTGAGAGATTCAGTAGTATTTTGTCCACATGCATAATCAATTTTGATATAACTGATTCCATTTAAATCGGAGTTAACCGATAGATCATTTACTACTTGCACCTTTACAAACATAGTAGCTCCCATGAGTGAAGCTGGAATGGATTTGATGATTAATCGTTCTCCATATCCTCTATAAGTGGTATCAGCAATTAAATAAGTTGGATTAGAAGTATTTCCAATAAATACTTGAACATGGTGATTAGGTGCATTGGGATTTTCTAGAAAAAAATCAGATGAACCAATCAATTTCATTTCTAGTGTAGCATTCAATCCATTGCTTGCATCTGGCGTTCTTACTTGAAATTCTCTGGATTGATTCAGACCAATGAGATAAGAAATCCAACCCTCTGCTCCGGCATAATCAGATACATAATATTTTTCACTCGCAGGCAAAAAAGCACCACGGTAATATTCATCTTGAAAAGTGAGGATTGACTTAGAAAAAAGATATGATTCTGGAGTGAAGCCACTGAACGACGTATCATTATTGTTTTGATACCTTCTTGCTATATGATTAGAAGTATCGGCATTGAAACATAAAAAGTACCATGCTGT
>JBMLPO010000455.1:0-1477 GCA_049242065.1 Bacteroidia bacterium | reverse complement strand
GCAAAAGAAAAGCCTGAATAGTATGATCTAATCAGGCTTTAAAGGATTCATTTTATTGAAGATTTAACTCAATCTATCCAAAGCAATTTTAATTCTTTCACAAGCTTCAATGAGTTTTTCATCTGAAGTAGCATAACTAATACGCAGGCAATTCTCATCACCAAATGCCTCACCTGTTACCATGGAAACATAAACGGTATTGAGGATATACATACATAAATCTGTGGCAGTATGAATCACTTCACCATTGTATTGTTTGCCTAAGAAATAACTGATATCTGGAAAGAAATAGAAGGCACCTTCTGGGTCGTTGAGTTTGATGCCATTGATTTTACTCAAGCCTTCAAACATGATTTTTTTACGACGGGCAAATGCTTTCACCATTTCATAACTCGGACTCAAATCGCCAGTGAGAGCTGCTAGAGCGGCTTTCTGACTAATCCCACTTGTTGCAGAAGTGAACTGTGCCTGAATTTTTTCACATGCTATGGCAATATCTTTTGGTGCTCCCAAATAACCCAAACGCCAGCCCGTCATGGCAAAGCCTTTCGACATACCATTGATGGTGATGGTTCTTTCTATCATACCTGGAAAGCTGCCAATGCTCACATGTTTGCCTCTGAAATTGATGAACTCATAAATCTCATCTGATATCACCAAGATATTGGGATGCTGCTGAAATACCTCCACCAATGCCGCCAATTCGTTTTCATTGAATACAGAGCCAGTTGGATTACATGGTGATGAAAAGATAAAGGCTTTTGATTTGGAAGTGATGGCTGCTGCTAATTGAGAGGCAGTGATTTTAAAATCATTTTCAATACTGCCTTTGATGAATACAGGAACACCACCAGCTAATTTGACCATCTCCGAATAACTCACCCAATAAGGAGTAGGGATAATCACCTCATCACCCGGATTGATAATCGCCATGATGGTATTCATGATGGCATGCTTAGCACCAGTACCAACTACAATTTGATCGGCATTGTAGGCTAGGTTATTTTGTGTTTTGAATTTTTGAGAAATGGCTTCTCTTAATTCAGGAATACCAGCTACTGGTGTATAATAAGAGAAATTATTTTCGATGGCTGAGATGGCTGCTTGTTTGATATGATCAGGTGTTGCAAAATCAGGTTCTCCCAAACTTAAACTAATAACGGAATGACCCAATGCTGCAAGCTCTCTCGATTTCTTTGCCATAGCAATGGTTTGTGGCTCATTGATGACATGTACTCTATCTGCTAAATTCATGGAGCGAATGTATTTATTTTTTTTAATACCTCCCGCACCCCGGGCTGAAGCGCTGGGGCAATTGAAAAATCCTATATCATACTAAGTTCCTGCTGATTCCTCAATTGCCATGTGGCTTCAGCCCATGGAAAATGAGGAATTGAAGAATTAAAAAATGATCCATTTCAATTTTTTATCCATCTTAATATGGATCAAATCAATAATTCTAAAAAAGCATTTGCAC
>JBMLPO010000454.1:0-4608 GCA_049242065.1 Bacteroidia bacterium | reverse complement strand
AGGGAAACGGAAGAGTCGGACGAAGACAGATACCAAACCGTGTATGCAAAAAACATAGGTTCTGTAGCAGCCCCAACTGCTGGACTTCATTTTTCAGAACAAATTTTAAATGAGTTAAAACAAAAAAATCATGAGATTTTGGAATTAACATTACATGTTGGTGCCGGAACCTTTAAACCTGTTTCTTCAGAAACGATGCAAGACCATCAAATGCATAAAGAAACCATGATTTTCAGCATCGATCGTCTTCAAAAGATTAAAGAATGTTTGGAGAATGCAATCCCAATAATTGCCGTTGGAACTACAAGCTGTAGAAGTTTGGAGAGTTTATACTGGCATGGCATAAAGCTTTGTTTGGGAATCACAGACGTAAAAAACTTAAACATCAAACAATGGGACCCTTATGAACTTGCCCAAGAACTGAGTCCTTTGCTGGTAGTAGACAGAATCATTAAAGACCTTCAAGATAATAATTTAAAGGAATTAAGTGGCACCACCGAATTGATGATTGCTCCAACTTATGAGTTTAAAATCATCAATGGATTGATTACTAATTTTCACCAACCACAAAGCACACTCTTACTTTTAGTAGCAGCATTAATTGGACCTGATTGGAAAAAGGTTTATGAAGCCGCTATTAGCGAGAATTATCGTTTTTTAAGTTATGGCGATAGCAGCATTTTATTGCCTCCAGCTGGGGTTGCTCAAAATTGGAAGTCGCTTTAAACTCATCGAATTGTTTTTATAAGAAAGAATTTATTATTACCTCTTTCATCCATTTTGGCACATCACAATTTTGTTTTGAATGAAAAAAATCAAATCAAAATTTCCCCTGCATTTGTGAATTAAATATTTCGAATTCTAATTCATTCATAATCATACAAGCCTTTTTAACTGATTGTGAAAAGAACAAGAATATATGTGCATAAAACAGAACTGACTATCAAAACCTTATTTGATTTAATTCAGGATTTCCACAAGTTATCAAGTTTTAAAATACAAATGTGCATCACTTAATAAATTAAAAAGAGCCGATTCATTTTGTATCTTTAACACCCCAAGAAGAGAACATGGAAGAGAATTATAAATCGGATTCAAAAAGAAGAAAAACAGGACTCAAACCTACAAGCTTGCCTGAAGGAGCTAAAATTCCACCTCAAGCAATCGACTTAGAGGAAGCGGTATTAGGGGCTCTGATGCTTGAGAAACATGCCATTACGGTAGTTGCTGAAGTTTTATCGCCAGCCAGTTTTTACAAAGAATCACATTCCATGATTTATCAGGCTATTGTTGATTTATTTGGAAGAGCAGAGCCAATTGATATTTTAACTGTCACTTCTGAATTACGTAAAAAAGGGCAGTTGGATATTGTGGGAGGTGCCTATTACATCACCATGTTAACCAATAGGGTTACGTCTGCTGCCAATATTGAATATCACTCAAGAATCATTGCGGAGAAATTTCTTCAAAGAGAACTCATTCGAATTTCAGGTGAAATTCAAACCGAAGCATTTGAAGATAGCGCAGACGCATTTAATATGTTAGATTCTGCCGAGAAAAAACTATTTGATTTATCACAGGGCAATATCAAACGTGCTTATTTGAGCATGAATGCAGTAGTAAAACAAACCCTGAAGGATATTGAGGATATGAAACTAAAAACCGGTAAATACACCGGAATTCCATCAGGTTTCACCAAATTAGACCGAATCACTGCCGGTTTCCAACGCTCTGATTTAATTATTGTAGCAGCACGTCCAGGTATGGGTAAAACGGCCTTTGCTTTAAGTGTTGCAAGAAATGCTTCCTTCGAAGGATTAGGTAAAGATGAAGCACCTAGAGGAGTTGCTATTTTCTCATTAGAAATGGGTAATAAACAAATGGTGAGCAGGATGATCAGTTCTGAGGCAGAAATTTCTGGACATAAACTTAGAACAGGTGAACTGAAAGATTATGAATGGGAACAATTAAATGCAAAAATTGCTGCCCTAAGTGAAGCTCCAATTTTTATTGATGATACACCGGCTTTGTCTGTTTTCGAACTACGTGCAAAATGTAGGAGAATGAAACAACAAAATGATATTTCAATGATTGTTATCGATTACCTGCAATTGATGCGAGGTGATGATACTGGAAATAAAAATGGAAATCGTGAACAAGAGGTGAGTTATATTTCCCGTTCATTAAAAGCTTTGGCCAAAGAGCTAGATGTTCCAGTTATTGCACTTTCTCAGTTAAGTCGTCAAACAGAAAGACGTTCTGCTTCTAATAGACCTATGTTATCCGACTTAAGGGAATCGGGTTCCATTGAGCAGGATGCTGATATGGTAATGTTTATTTATCGTCCTGAATACTATCAATTAGCTGAATGGGAAGATGGAACACCAACAACAGGTCAAGCAGAGGTAATGATTGCTAAAAACCGTCATGGTGCTCTAGATAATATTCGTTTGAGATTCTTGAATGATTATACCAAATTCACAGACCTGATGGAGGACCAATATGCATTTGATAATAACAATGATTTGGTTGACAATCCAGGAGTTATTACCATGAGCTCTCGATTAAATGACATGCATACCGATGAAGATGATTCAATGGGCGGTATCCCTCCTATTGCGCCTTTCTAATAGCAAGTGAGATTATCCTTTGAGTAGTTAGGAGAAGGAATTTCAGTCTGTTTGATTTGATTCAGAACATTTAGTATTCATAATAAATCATGGCATGTTGTTGCACAGGACTAAATGAAATGAGCGTTTCACTATTTTTTCTTTTTGAATAGGTAAATGTTTTATAAGCACTGTCTGCTATTAAGTTTTCAAAATTGGGATGCACTTTGTATTCTTCAACCAAATTAGCCGATTCATCCATAATGGCTCCTGAAATGTTTTCGGGATCTAAAAAATTATCTACGTATTTTCTTACAAATCTTTCTTTCTGAGAGTCAGTTCCATAGTGTCCACCACCTTCTAATGCAATAGATAAGGCATCAATTAAAGGGAAAGAATCCGTAAACAAAAGATTCTTATTCTTCTGTGTTACCCAGAAATAAATCATGGCATCATAATATTGATCACCCACAATTTTTATTCTGAATTTATCTTTATCATTCTCGTTCGAAAAATGAAAATAAACAGAAGTATCAACCCAAACCTTTGCCAATATGGGCTTTTCTACAAACTTCTCAAATGTTACAACTTTATAAGTATTTGGAATAAACCCTGAATCGTTTTTGTTTGAAGGAATATCATGAGGGATTACTCCTAAACCGGCGCCGCTTTCGCTACCACATGAAATGAAAAATAAACAAGTAAAATAGACGAAAGACAATAAAAAAGTCCTCATGAATAGCTTTATTAAAGGTACGAGCGGCAAATTTTACAATAAAAAACGAAATATTGACTTGAATCAATAAAATATTTTATTTTTTAACAAGAGTCTTACCAAATAAACCAATCAAATAATATAAAAGTCCAATAGTATACTCAATAGATACTTCTGTTACACAAAAAGAACCTATTCATCCTCATCAAAATTCATCGCCTTTAAAGTCAAAAACTCATTTAAGGTTTTGCGATCATTGGTTTGTTTAAGGATAGCAATTCCCTTGTTTAAGTAGAACAAGACTTGCTTCATTTGGCCTAATTCTTCAAAAATTAAAGCCAATTGATACATCGATGCAGTATGTGAACCATGTATTTCAATACATTTTTTGAAAAAAATGATTGCCTGCTCTAAATTATTCTCAGACTTAAATTCCATAGCTAACGCGTAGTTTAGAAACACATCCTCAGGACTTTCCAATAACATTTGTTCTATTTTCTTTCTTCTATTTTCCATTTTTTTAGGATTCTGAGTTAGCAATTTCCTGTAATTTTATGCATAATTCTAGAAATGGGGAGAATAAGGTTACTCAAATTGAAAAAAAAATAATTATTTGCAACACATTTGGCGTGACAATCATGCCTATATTATTTTCAGAAAACGAATAAATTATCAATATGAAAATTCTTGTTTGCATCAGCAATGTGCCTGACACAACTACAAAAGTTTCCTTCACAGAAAACAACTCCAAATTTAACACGCAAGGAGTACAGTTTATCATTAACCCTTATGATGAGTTAGCTTTAACCAAGGCTTTGGAAATTACCGAAAAAGTTGGCGGAACTGTAACTGCAATCAATGTTGGATTAGCTGATACCGAACCTAGTATCAGAAAAGCATTAGCAATTGGTGCCACTGATGCAGTTAGAATCAATGCTGAACCAGCTGATGCCTATTTTGTAGCTGAACAAATTTCTAAATATGCCGCAACAAACGGATTTGATTTAATCTTAACAGGAAGAGAAAGCATTGATTACAATGGCGGAATGGTTGCCGGTATTTTGGCATCTTTATTAGATTGGCCAAGTATCAATGTTATTACCAGCATTGAAGTAGATGGAACAAGCGCAACAATGGAAAGAGATATTGATGGAGGAAAAGAAAAACTAAGTTGTAATTTCCCTTTTGTAGCAAGCGCACAGAAAGAATTAACAGAACCAAGAATTCCAAACATGAGAGGAATTATGGCTGCAAGAACAAAACCTTTGCAAGTTTTGGAAGCTC
>JBMLPO010000453.1:0-1541 GCA_049242065.1 Bacteroidia bacterium | reverse complement strand
AAAACCATTCAACCACTACAGCACAAAGGAATTCCATTGTATGTTAAATCTTTTTTAAACCCACAAGCAGAAGGCACTTGTGTGGGAGTTGAAAAAGCAAAAGAAGACCATGTTCCTACCTATATTGTGAAAGGAAATCAAGTCTTAATTTCTATTAGTAGTAAAGATTTTTCTTTTATAGTTGAAGATAAATTGAGTCAGATTTTTGATTTGTTTGCACGATTAAATATCAAAGTGAACCTGATGCAAAATTCAGCCATTAGTTTTAGTGTTTGTATCAACCAAGATGAAAAGAAAGTTCCTCAGTTAATTGAGGCGCTAAGCCAAGATTATAAAGTAAAAGAAAATACCAATGTTGAGTTGTTTACCATCAGTAATTATGATGAAAAAAGTCAGGCGCAATGGAGTGAAGGTAAAAAGGTATTGGTTGAACAAAAAACAAGGAATACACTACAATGGGTGCTAGCCCAATAGAATAAGACTTAAACTAAAAAAGCGGCCAAGAGCCGCTTTTTTAGTTTGATTAGAACAATTTTATTCAGTAAAAGATCCCATAGCAGCAAATTTTGCAATACGAGAATCAATCAATTCTTCAATAGCAATATTCTCTAGTTTTGATAGTTCATTCACCAAAGTGGTTTTCATAATTTGGTATGTTTCTTCTATATTCTGATGAGCTCCACCTAAAGGTTCTTCAACAATTCCATCAATCAATTTGTTATTGAGCATATCATTGGCAGTTAATTTAAGCGCTTCTGCTGCTTTTTCTTTGTGCTCCCAACTTCTCCATAATATAGATGAGCAAGATTCAGGAGAAATAACCGAATACCAAGTGTTTTCCATCATTAGAACACGGTCGCCTATTCCAATTCCTAAGGCACCACCAGAAGCACCTTCACCAATAATGATGCAAACAACAGGCACTTTTAAAACCGACATTTCCAATAGGTTTCTAGCAATGGCTTCACCCTGCCCTCTTTCTTCTGCCTCTAAACCGGGAGATGCACCAGGAGTATCAATTAGACAGACAATTGGAATGCCAAATTTTTCTGCCATTTTCATCAAACGAAGGGCTTTTCTGTATCCTTCAGGATTGGCCATTCCAAAATTACGGTATTGACGTTGTTTGGTATTTCTACCTTTTTGGTGACCAATAATCATTACTGATTTTCCACCGATATTGGCCAATCCACCTACCATGGCTTTGTCATCCTTCACGCCTCTGTCGCCATGTAACTCAATAAAATTGCTAAAGCAATTTTCAATATAGTCTAAGGTATATGGACGATCTGGGTGTCTGCTGATTTGTACTCTTTGCCAACCATTCAAATTGGAGTACACTCTCTTTTTTTCTTCAAGAATTTTTTCTTTTACTTCTTGTATTTTTTCAGAAAAGTCAATCTTGCCCTTTTCATGATTTTTCACGAGATCCGCCAGTTGTTCTTCCAGATCTTGTATGGGTTTTTCAAAGTCAAAAGTTGTCATGTTACAGATTTTGAGTAAGTAATATTTACTTACAGGGTTGCAATTTGCAGCTAAAC
>JBMLPO010000452.1:0-4281 GCA_049242065.1 Bacteroidia bacterium | reverse complement strand
ATGAACCGTTCTTTATTGAATGTATTAATTGGCAATTTTGGTGGAGGCTCTGCAGCTGCTTCAGGCGCTAGTGCTGGTGCTACTGGAACCATTAAAGAGGTAACTGCAAGTGATGCGGCAATTTTAATGAAATATGCGAAGAAGGTTGTTATTGTTCCTGGTTACGGATTAGCAGTTGCTCAAGCTCAACATGTGGTGCACGATTTAGAATTGCTACTAGAAAGCGAAGGGGTTGAAGTAAAATATGCTATTCATCCTGTTGCAGGTAGAATGCCTGGTCATATGAATGTATTACTTGCAGAAAGTAATGTTGCTTATGATAAACTGGTTGAAATGGAAGAGATCAATCCAGAATTCAATACCACTGATGTTGTATTGGTGGTTGGAGCAAATGACGTAGTAAATCCTGCTGCTAAAACTGACCCAAGTTCTCCTATTTATGGTATGCCTATTTTAGATGTTGAAAATGCACATCATGTGATTGTAAATAAACGTAGTATGAAAGCTGGTTATGCGGGTATTGAAAACGAATTGTTCTACAAACCTAAAACCAGTATGTTATTTGGTGATGCTAAAAAAGCTTTGAATGAATTGGTTGCTGAAATCAAAGCATTGGGTTAAAAGAATCTTAGTCATAAAAAAAAGAGGCAGTTTCAAGTAATGAAACAGCCTCTTTTTTTAGGAGTTTGATTTCTTATTCCACAAAACAATACTGAATTAAATTCGCACCCATTTGAAGGGCTTTTAATCTCACAGATTCTGGGTCATTGTATATTTCTTTGTCTTCCCAACCATTGCCTAAATCACATTCATAACTATAAAAACAAACCAACCTGCCTTCATAGAATAAACCAAATCCTTGAGCAGGTTTTCCATCATGTTCATGCACTTTAGGTAAGCCTGAATTGAAATCAAATTTTTGATGATAAATAGGATGTGAATAGGGGAGTTCTACAAAGTCTAATTCAGGAAAAACTTTTTTCATTTCTCTTCTAAAAAAGGTGTTCAATCCATAGTTATCATCTGCATGTAAAAATCCACCTCCTATTAAATAATTTCTTAGATTTTGTGCTTCTGCATTACTCAAAACAATATTTCCATGCCCTGTTAAATGTATGAACGGATAATTAAAAATATCAGGGCTGCCCACTTCAACCACATCTTCCTCTGGGTTCAAATTAATTTTTAATTCCTGTTTACAGAATTGAATTAAATTAGGTAAGGAGGTTTTGTTTGCATACCAATCGCCACCGCCATTGTACTTTAATCGTGCAATCCTAATGGCTCCTGTTTGTGCGTTTAATAAACAGGAAATCAGTAGGAGTGGCAGAATTATGAGATTTTTTTGCTTCATTTCTTATACGAGTTGCTTTTTTCTTTTCAATTGTTTACTTTTATTCTCTGGTTTTGCCTATGAAACGTTCAATACTATCATTTTTATTTCTTATTTGTTTCCTTACAAACGGATTTAGTTTTACTTATCCGATTGGAAGTGGAATTAATATGGTGCGCCATAATGCGACATTGGCGCCGGGTGTTTCAAAAATAACTTACAATTTACTTGAAATCAATAGCAGACCTGGAGATGTCTTGGTTTTTGATAATGGAACAAGAGGTCCACTTAAAATGGAAAATTTATTGGGTGATAGTTTGAATCCCATCCTGATTAAAAACAGCACAGGAATGGTTAACATCACCAAACCTGTTGGAGGCTATTATGGATTGGCTTTATCCAATTGCAGGTATATCCATGTGAATGGTCGCGCTAATACAAATTATCCTTATGGTATCAGAATTTCATTTATCCCTAATGGGGCTGGATTTGGAGCTGATGCTTATTCAAGTAATATTGAAGCTGAAGGTTTAGAAATAGACCATATGGGTGCAATAGGTGTTGCTGCAAAAACAGATCCCAATTGTGCCAATCTAAGTACATATGGTGCTTTTACCATGTACGATTTAAAGTTTCATCATAATTATATTCATCATGTGGGAACTGAGGCTTTTTATATTGGTAATACTGGCTATTATGATGGTGTAGGTTTAAGACTAGTTTGTGGTTCAACAACAACTTTCATTAAGCCTCACAAAATCATCGGTGTTCGTGTTTATGAAAATATTATTGACTCATCTGGTTGGGATGCTATACAAGTAGCAATGGCTGTAGATTGTGAAATTTACTCCAATTTTATCAATCACGATTCCTATGCCGACCAATCTTCTCAAATGGGTGGTATTACCATTGGCCAGCCAACTATTGCAAAGGTTTACAACAATATCATCAAAAATAGTATGGGTATTGCCATTGCAAGTTTTAGCACTGGAACACATATTTATAATAATGTAATAAAAAATCCAGGTTTGTCTAAAAAGTCACAAGGTACTTATGTAAATGGGGTATTGACTGGCAGTGTTTTTTTATATGGCATCTATATCAATGACAAAGCTTGTAAAGACACCTTGGTTCCAAGATTGCCTTTTCTAGTGATGCATAATACCATTGTTATTGGTAAAACTTACAAAGTGGGAGCCCCTTATAATTCTTATTCTCCTCAAGGAATTAATATGAATTCGCTTTCATATGTAAATAACAGTATGGTTGCGAATAACCTCATTGTTATCGATTCTTCTGCAGCTGTTTCAAGCAGTCCGATTAATGGTATTTATAGCTCTAATTCTGTACCTGGTTATAGCCAGGTTAATGCTCCAGCATTTATATCTTTAAACTCACGTTCCATTTATGGTCCCAATTTTTATTCTAATGAATCGAGTTTGGTAGATTTTGTTTCTTATGCGGCCGACATGTTTGCCCTTCAAACCACTTCTCCTGCGGTGGATGTAGCTGCTCCATCAATTGTAAACACCTATACGTTTTGTAATAAAGATATAGAATCTAAAACCAGACCGGCAGGCGCTGCTCCTGATTTTGGAGCTTATGAGCAAGCTGCAAATTATTCATTCGAAACAGATAATTATGTAAGGGTATTTCCAAATCCAGCTACCATTACTGGGGCTCAATTACAAACTGTTGTAGAGTGCACGGCAAACCCCAACTTTACAAATGTAGAACTCAGTTTAAGTACATTAGATAGCAATCCAGTTTTGCTCGAGACTATTGCTGTTCCAGCTTTTGAATGTACGTTCAATGGCGATTTATTAAGGGTTTCTGCTAACTGGAATGCTGCTGGATTAAGTCCAGGTTTATATGTAATTGAAGTATATATCGATCAACAATATACAGGAGCTGTAAGACTACTTTTGGTTTATTAATAATGAGAATTGCTTTTGGCAAATCCTGCTGCTAAGGAACAAACAAATAATCCTGCTGTTTCGGTGCGAAGTATGTTCTTTCCTAATGAAACATCTTTGAATCCATTGGTTTTAGCCAATTGGATTTCTGCTGGACTAAAGTCTCCTTCTGGGCCTATTAGAAACAGGATTCTTTCAGGTGAGTTTTTTGCTAAATCTTGAGCTAAAAAAGAGCTTTGTTCACTTTCACACCAAGCAATGTACTTGCTCATATCACCAGATTTATATTTTGAAATAAAACTTTTAAAATCTATCAAGGCATGAATTTCTGGTAGGTGAAATTGTTTGCTTTGTTTGATTGCTGAGATGCAAATTTTCTCCAATCTTTCTTGGTTAATTTTACTTCTTTCGCTGTTATCGCAATGAATAAAGTGAATGGCATCTAGCCCAATTTCACAGCACTTTTCAAGCATCCATTCTATACGGTCCATATTTTTTGTTGGTGCAATGGCCAATTCAATATGGTAATTTCTGCTTCTTACTTTTTCTTGAATCTCAATCAGCAGTAGCTGTGTTTTTTTAGGGTGATCTTCTTCAATTCGTGCAATAGCCATGTGCCCTTTTCCATCTATTAGTTGAATCAAATCTCCTTTTTGTTTACGTAATACACGCACCAAGTGTTTTGATTCCTCCTCCGGCAATACAATGGAGGAATTGCTTAAATCAGAATGAAAAAATAAAGATTGACTCATGGTAATTTTCTTGCTGAAAAGATAAAAAAAAAGAGCTCCAAATGCGGAGCTCTTTTTTATAATACAAATATTGATTAAGCGTTCTGAGTGGCTTTTGGAGCCGCACTTAAGATTTCTTCACTAACGCCATTTGCAAATTGTTCGAAGTTTTTAACGAACATGTTTGCCAATTTGTTGGCTTGTGCATCATAAGCAGCTTTATCAGCCCAAGTGTTTCTTGGGTTTAATAATTCAACAGGAACATTCGGACAACTTGTAGGCATGGCATAACCAAATACTG
>JBMLPO010000451.1:0-1870 GCA_049242065.1 Bacteroidia bacterium | reverse complement strand
CAAACTATTATCAAATAAGAATTTACTTTGATAGAGGATGTTTTGATTTTCATCTAAAACTTCAATTACATGTAAACCTAAACTAAGAATTTCTTTAATAGGTATTTGAAATTCAAGTTCAGAAATTTTATCAGTATAAACCAAAATACCGCTTTGGTTATAGATATTGATAGATTTAGGTTTAATCTTCAATGACTTTTTGATACTAATATTCAGAAAATCTTTTACCGGATTTGGGTAAATATTTATTTTAACTTCCTCGAAACTGTTATTTAATCCTACATGGTTTCCGTTTACAAATATCGGAAGTGAAGAGTGGTTTGAACATGAGTACTCATTGGTATAATAAACAAGCAATAAAGCTGAGCCGTACTTATTAAATTTCAATAACAATATATTTGAATCAAGTGCACTCACAGCATCAGCATTCGTTGGAAACCACTGGTATTTAAGGTCGTTTTGATAAGGTATTGAATATTGGTAAATAATACCTGTATCTATTTCAAATATGTCACCAGAAACTTCAAGTTTATTGGGTATAGGATAAACGTTTAACTTTATTGTGTCTGAGAAATGAGCACACAAACCTTCATCAATAATCTGTAAAAAATACAAACCACTTTTATTAGGAAATAATACAGAATCTCTTTGTTCTTTTAAACCATCAAAATCTTTAAACCACTGATATTTGTAGTTAATGTTCGATTTAGCAGATAGCCTAATATTCCCTTCACATGAATCCTTTAATGTTCTATTTAAAGAAAAAGTGAAGGGCTTACTGTGCATCACTTTAATGGTATCAATTACAAAACAGGATTCATTTAAACTTCTTTTAACAAAATAATATCCCGCTCCCATGGGCAGTATTTTTAAAATATTAGAATCAATTTTTTGTTTATCGTAAAACCATGCCGATATATACTCAGTTGAATCATGTTTGATAACTGAAATTGAATCTAATTCACTGCTACAAAAATCATAATTCTTTAATGGGTTTAAGGCTAAAATTTCTTCTTTAGGAATGTTAATTTCAATAGAATCTTTACAACCAAATAAATCATGAACAATTACATAAAAGTTTCTTCCTTGTTGTGAATAATTGGCTCCAATTTTAAAAGTAGAATCAAAACTAAGCTTACGAATTAAATTATTTGAACCAAATTGACTTTCAAAAAGCTCGTATTTATATCCATTGGCACCAAATGAGTTTCCATTATAAGCACCAAGTTTTAACTCCATCCCATTTGTTATACATTCTTGAGATTTTACATTTACACGCACTTGTTCTTGAACAAATACTGAATCCAGTATTTCGTTTTCAAAGATTTGGTTTGAATCATTAGGCTCTGTTTGTAAGTGTAAACGAATTCTATACCATCCACCATCAAAAAATTTATGATTCTTTACAATGGTATCAGCACAAACTTGGTATGAATTCGATTGTGGGTTTTCTTCAATATAAAAAACCGTAGCAGATTTATTTAAATATACTTGATGTGTTGACAAAATAAACGAAAATGAAAAAACGCCACACCCTTGATTCGATTTTAGAATATTTGCTTGAATGGGCTTTGTTTTATTAAATGAATAAGCCTTCGTGCCAAATAAACTTGTAAGAATAATCTGGATAAAAATCAAAAGCCATTTCAGTTCATTTTGCATCAACAATAAGGTTTGTTAATAGAGAGTCAATCTTTCAATAGCAATGGTTGTAAATCACCATAAAACAAAAGGGTAACCAAAAATTAGCACTAAGTTAAATTCATGATTCATTAAAATGTCCTTTATTAAAGTTCCATTATTTACTTTAATTTTTTAGAATCCACCATAATTAGCTTAAAATTGCCCGTAAATTCAATACCTATGTTAT
>JBMLPO010000450.1:0-6381 GCA_049242065.1 Bacteroidia bacterium | reverse complement strand
AACACACTCAGTAGTATAATTGAGGAAGATCCTAAAACAGCTACTCAGTTTGTACAGAAATTATCAAGCGTGTATCGTTATGTATTAGCACAAAGAGATAAAGAAACAGTAAGTCTCAAAGAAGAATTGAGTTTTATCAATTCCTATATATACCTTAATCAAATTAGGTTTGGAGAAAATCTAAAGGTAGATATCAAAGTAGATGAGGAATTTAAATCAAAACAAATTGCCACTTTAACACTTCAGTTGCTCATGGAAAATGCTATTAAACACAATATCATTTCTAAGGATAAACCACTATGGATTGAAATAGGAGTGAAGGTAAACAGAATTTATATAAAGAATAACTTGCAGACCAAAAAAGTGCATACCGAAAGTAATGGTATTGGTTTGAATAATATTATCAGCAGGTACAAGTATCTCAGTAAGGAAGAAGTGATGGTTTCAAGTTCTAATAATTTTTTTGAAGTAAGTGTACCTTTAATTGATTAAATGATGTTGAATTTATTAATTATAGAAGATGAAACACCAGCCCTTAACCGAATCATAAAATTGGTGAAAGAGCTAGATATGAAAATTCAAATAATAGGCACTGCTGATAGCATTGAGGCAGCAGTAAAATTGATTGAGACACATCCTTCAATCGACTTAGCCCTAATGGATATTGAGCTTGCAGATGGACAAAGTTTTGAGATTTTTAAACAATGTAAAGTTTCGTTTCCGGTGATATTTACAACGGCTTACGATGAGTATGCTATGCGAGCTTTTAAAGTGAATAGTATTGATTATCTCTTAAAGCCTGTTGATAGTTTAGAATTAAAAGCAGCATTTGAAAAATACAATTCGCTGTTCTTGAAAAAAGAAACAGGCGAGCAGCAAATTGAGAACTTATTGAAAGCACTCAAAATAAATTCAAATGATGCGTATAAAGAACGATTTTTAGTGAAAACAGGTAGCAGGCTCATTTCAGTTCAAGTTGATGAAATTGCTTGGTTTCAAGCCAGTGATAAATTGGTCTACCTACAAATGTTTAGCGGAAACAAATATGTGATTGATTATTCTTTGGATGAATTAATTGGCCTATTAAATCCCAAAGTATTTTTTCAATTAAACAGGCAATTCATCAGCTCTTTACAGGCAATAAAAGATATTCATACCTACTTCAATGGTAAGCTAAAAATCACTTTGCTTCCTTCGGTTGAAGATGAAGTACTAGTGAGTAGAGAAAGAGCAGCTGAGTTTAAGAATTGGTTAGATGCTTAGTGTATAAATAAAAAAAGGATACTTCAATTAAGAAATATCCTTTTAGCAAATGTTTAATTCGTTTATTCTTCAGTGGAAGTTTCAACTTCTGTTGCCGTTGCGGCAGCTTCTGGGCCAAACGACTGTATCTTTAATTTATAGTCCTTACCTAAATTGATTTTATATTTTCTTTCCTGCATTAAAGTTGATGCAGTCGCAGAACTTTTTAATACTTCGAGTAAATCTCTAGCAATAGCAATTCCTTTGATATTGTTTTTTGCTTGTCCTCTTTCAATTTCGAGATTGAAACCATAACTAGCTTTTTTCTTTTCGCCAGTTGCTTCAAATTCATGTTTTGATAATTGGTACTCACAAGGACCTGCTGCAGATTCTCTCATTTTGATGAGAATTACAGGTCTGTACTTCTGCCAAAGAGATTGGTATATATTAGATTCTTTCATTTTAATACTAGGTTTTAGGAGCGAAAACAGAGGAATAAATGCGGGTTTAGGTTAGTAATCAGGATCTTGAGTTCCCCGCATACTTTGCTAAGTTGAAACAAAGGTAGAATAATTGTTGAATTGACAATTTTTTTTTACAATTATTTTATATGATACCCAATAGCTAATGAACGAATTAGGTTCATATCAATTTAAATTTTGATTGGTATGAATGGTTTTCTTCCTCACTCAAGTAACCGATTTGATGGTCAATTGGCATTTTAGAACATACTTAAACACATGTATTTGAAATCGTAATTTTCGTCCAAATAAATGACACCAGGTTCTAGATGGGTACTGTTGAAGAAGTGGATTTCATGTCCATTTAGTCTACAATCCTCAATAGCAAATAACTTAATATCTTTATTTGATATTAGTTCTACTGCCCAAACTACTTGGTCATTTGAATCAAGTTTAAAAAAAATAGGAGCAATACTGTCTAATTCTAAATCAGATGCAGTGGTATTACAAACAAATAATTTTCCTCCAGGAACCTTAAATGATTCGTCTACAATAATGCTTCCAATATCAATATTAGTTTTTCTTCCATATATAGGCCCATCTTCCATTCCACATTCTGCATATGGTTTGAATTTTTTATTATCATAATAAAAGTAAGTTCCAATACCGATGAACAAACATGTTATCAAAATCAATACAATGATTACTCTTGTAAATTCAGTTCTCATTTGGCTTTTCTTTTGATGTTAAATGCAAGTAAACTAATTACAAAAACAATTGGGATTCCATTTTTTAAGCGCGCATTGCTTAATTCTTTTGATATCCTGTCAGTATCATCTACCCATCCTTCCATGCTCGAACGGTCTGCTATTTCTGCTGGTATACCCCAAATAAAATGAGCGACTAGTATCAATGATATCAAAAGTAAAACAATGTTTAAAATAGTCTTGGTCATCAAATGGACTCCTATCAATCTGTTTAGTGCAAGTTAATTAGGATAAAATACTGCGTATAACCTCTGGGACTTCAACCGATTTTTCTAATTCATAATCTACCCAGACTATTTTAGAACTTCCACTGGTATACAAGATGCCTTGCTGTGTGATTTCATAATAAGTCATAAAGCTACTTCTTCCTAACTCTGCGCCAAATACAGTTACGGTTAAATCACTTGGATAAACTACTGCTTTATGAAAAGTACAAGCGGCATTAATTATTACTGGACCAACTTTTGATTTGCCATTAAAACTATGACCAAATCCAATTTGCTCTAACCAAGCAATTCGTGCTTGCTCACAATAAGTAAAATAAACAGAGTTATTGATATGACCCAAAACATCCATTTGCGACCAATAAGGTTTGATGGAAATTTGAATCAGTTCTTTAGCGTTTTCTGGTTTCATGAGTTTGTAATTTTCATACTAGAACTTTTTTGTTAAAGTTAAACTTTACTAGAACAAAAATGCGAAATGTTGATGAGTTATTCATGTGAATTTTGAACTTAATCAATCCACACTTCATGAAGCTTCTAATCTATAAATTACTTTATATTCTTACATTCCTTCTAAAAAAGCAGAAACTTTATCACCACTAATACTAGCAATTAATTGTTGTTCCATCATCAAATACCCACAATCACTTTTTACGTACTCTAGAACCTTGTTTCTGTTAATAATATAGCTTTTATGCGACCTAAAAAACGTGGGTATATTTTTAAGCATTTCTTCAAAATGTCTAAGATTCCTGCTGGCAGTTAATTTTCTTCCATCAGATAAATAGAAGTCTGAATAAGCAGAATCACCTTTGATTAAAATGATATCATTAGGTTTAAGGAAATGAATAGTTTGAGCACTTGGAACCGCAATTTTCTTTTCTAACCAATCAGTTCTAGGTTCTAGATTTTCTCTTAAAATTTCAAGTTGCTTCCCCGAATTACGTTTTTCAAGTTTTTCATAACGTTTAACCGTAGCAATGAGTTGTTGATGTTGTATTGGTTTAAGTAAGTAATCAATGGCTGAAAAGCGAAATGCTTGTAAGGCATATTCACTATAAGCAGTTGTGAATACTATATTGAATGAAATTTCATTTTCATCAAAGAAATCAAGTAATTCCAATCCACTGTGCCCAGGCATTTCAATATCTAAAAAGACAATCATGGGATTGTATTTCCTAATTGCCTTTACGCCTTCAGGTAAATCGCTGCAACTGGCAAGTAGTTCCAACTCTGGACAATAATCTTGAATTATAGCCTGTAGTAATTTGCGAGCATTGGGTTCATCATCAATTAAAATACATTTTATCATTTCACAATTATTTAAGCTTTTACAGGAATTTCAAATAATACAATTGTTCCAGTTGAGTTTCCAAAAGCATCTGTTTTATCTATGATGTCGAGTTTGATTTTATTTCCTGCCATTTTATTTAAAATATGAATTCTTTTTTCGTTGGCCTCCGAACTAAATCCCAAATGCGAAGTTTTTCTTTTTTGATTTAATTCTCCGCTTGCCTTTCTTCCAATTCCATTGTCTTCAATTTCTACTCTTAGTAATGAATTGTTTTGACTAAACTTTAAATTCAAAAACCACTCGCCCTTTTTATGCATAAGACCATGCTTAATTGCATTCTCCACATAGGGTTGAATTAGCATTCCTGGTAAATAAATTCTATCAATATCAATATTTTCACTGATTTCAATTTGGTATAAAAAGTTTCTCTCAAATCTCAAAGATTCTAGTTCAAGGTATAGTTGAAGTGCTTTAACTTCCTCATTTAAACAAACATATTCTCTGCTGCTCATTTCCAGAATAAGTCTAGTTAAATCACTGAATTTTCCGAGATAATTAGAGGCATTTTCCTTTTCATTCATATAGATATAACTTTGAATTGTATTCAGTGAATTAAAAAGAAAATGTGGATTCATTTGACTTTTTATTGAACTCAATAAACTCTGTTGTAGTTCTTTTTCTAAATGAATTTTCTCTTGAATTAATTTGTTTTGTTTTGCGTTATTTTTAATGTTGTTTCTATAATAAGCAGATATGCCAAGAATGAGTACCAATGCCATTAATAAAATGAAACTCCATTTTTTATACCAAATGGTTTGAATAGTAAAATTAAGTTTCATCATCCTCGTAATTTCGGAATTCACTGGATTGGCTATTGCCACCTCTAAATGATATTTCCCATCATTTAATGAAATTAATTGTAAACTCCTGATTCCATTTCTTAATTTCTTCCATTGGCCATCATTCATTTTAAATTGAAGTTCCCAGTCCTTATTATTCGTGAAGTTTATCACAGAAAAGTCGAAGAATAAATTGTTTTCATTGGGTTTTAACTCCATGTTATCTTCGAATGGAATAATTTTATTGTTTACTTGGAATTGATCTAAAAATAATCCAGAAGATTCTTTTGATTTCTCAGCTTTTGGTTCAAATGAGATGAGTCCTTCTGAACTTGCAATGATTAGTTTATTTCTCAAAATCATCATATCTTTCCATTCACCCTTGGGTAAGCCATCTGCAACGTCAAAAGCATTTATTTTTAATGTGTTTGGGTTGTATGAGTAAAGTTTTTGATTATGCATCAACCAAATTATCTCACCATCAGTTTGAATAGTTTGAACAGATTCAGGTAAGGTCCCCTTTTTAATTTGAAGTTGTTGTATTTCACCATTCTTTAAGCATAATAAACCTTGTTGAAAAGTACCAATATAAAGGGTATGATTTAGCCAACAAAAACTATTCGCATAAATGGGTTTATTTTTAAACAAAAGTGTTTGTTTCCCATTTTTACCAAAACAATAAGTTCCGCTTGCACTAGAAGTATAAATAAGTTGCGAAATACTGTCATATGCAATTGCCCGGCCTCTTTCTCCTTCAATTAATCTTATTTTTTCTTCGTTATAAATGGGATGCCATTTTAAAAAGTTAGGAACTGATAAATTTTTGCCAAAAAGATTTTTTATCTCAATTCCACTTGCATGAACTAGAATATAGGCATTTAGATTAATTTTAATAATTTGTTTTCCCGCTAGCTTTACAATTTGCTCAAACTTATTATTTTCTGATATTCTTGTTATCTCAGCTCCACTTGCCACAATTGTTTTTAGACTCGGTTCATAAAATATGTTTACCAATTCGGATTTTGATTTTCCTTTATAAACTAATTCAGCAGTATTGTTACTAATTGAAAAACGATAAATGGAATTAGCAGTTGTTCCTATTAAAATCTTGTTGTCAGCATCAGTTTTGCTCATACAACTGATGGTGCCCAATTCTGGTTTCCATACCATATTGTTCATTTGATGAACAATTTTTACTCCAGCATCTGTGCTCGAAAACCAATGATGACCATCTTTATCTATAACTACTTTACTAATACTACAGTCTTCAAAAAAGTTTCTTCCTTGATATAATGGTTTGAAATTTAAATCGAAGCAAAAAGCCCCCGTAGTGGTGCTTATCCATATTTCATTGTTAATTAATTGAACATTTTGTATAAGTAATCCATTTTTGAGAATTTCAATGTTTTTACTTATTGAATCCAATTCATAAATATAAGGATATGTTGACCGTGTTATTCCATAAAAACGGTTTTTAACTTTTAGTAAAAAGTAAATATCTTTATTGAGATGGAACTTTTTTAGTATGGAGGTTTTTGAATTCTGAGACAATTT
>JBMLPO010000449.1:0-2156 GCA_049242065.1 Bacteroidia bacterium | reverse complement strand
ATTTCCGTTTGAATGCATTTGTAATTAGACATACTAGTGTTCAAGATGGACTGAGGATATTTTATGCCATGGCGGGAGCTAGTTTCATCATGTTCTTTGTTGATTCCATTTACAATTACCTACCTTCTAATAAATTCCATTTATTTCCTCTTTCAATTTTACTAATCGATTTTGTTCTTTCAACCTTCTTTTTGGCGTCATTCAGGGTTTTTATTAAACTCATGTACATCAAAATTAATTCAACCACAAGTAAATCAATCATCAACTATGCGATTTTTGGTGCAGGAGATGCCGGTATTACCACAAAAAGAAAATTAGAACAAGAAAGTAGAAGAGGAATCAGAATTGCTGCATTTTTCGACGATAGCATTGATAAACACCGTAAAATTCTTGAAGGTGTAAGTATTTACAATGGCACCTCGGAATTGGAGGAAATTTTAACCCGTCACAATATTGAACAGGTGATTATTGCAATTCCTTCTATTTCAAAGAAACGTAAACAAGATATTGTAGAAAGATGCCTTGCTTTGAATGTGAATGTAAGAACAGTTCCTCCTGTAGAAAAATGGATCAATGGAGAATTGAGTTTTAACCAAATTAAAAACATCAAAATTGAAGATTTAATTGAAAGAGATGTTATTGAATTGGATAAAGCCAAAATTGGCAATCAGGTAAATGGAAAAGTTGTAATGGTTACTGGAGCCGGCGGATCAATTGGATCTGAAATGGTTAGACAGTTAATTAAATTTAAACCTAAAAAACTGATTTGTTTAGATAAATCTGAAATCAAACTATACGAACTTGATGCTGAACTCCAAGAAAACCATAAAAACGAATTAAATACTTTTGTTGAAATCATGGTTGGTGACATCACCAATGAGGCTAGGATGAGAATGGTATTTGAGAAATATAAACCTCAAATTATTTACCATGCCGCAGCCTATAAACATGTACCATTAATGGAAGAAAACCCAAGTGAAGCGATTTGGGTGAATGTAAAAGGAACTAAAAACATTGCTGATTTAGCTTATCAATACCAAGCGGATAGGTTTGTAATGGTTAGCACAGACAAAGCTGTAAACCCAACAAATGTGATGGGTGCAAGTAAAAGAATTGCTGAAATTTATGTGCAATCGTTGTACCATAATGCCGTTCAAAACCAAGTTAAAACCAAGTATATCACAACTCGATTTGGAAATGTTTTAGGGTCGAGCGGCTCAGTAATCCCTCGCTTTAGAAAACAAATTGAAGAAGGTGGTCCAATCACTGTTACTCACCCAGATATTACTCGTTACTTCATGACAATACCAGAAGCTTGTCAGTTGGTATTAGAAGCGGGTAACATGGGAAATGGAGGCGAAATCTACATTTTCGATATGGGTAAGTCTACGAAGATTGTTGATTTAGCTAGAAAAATGATCAAACTCTCTGGACTAACATTAGGAAAGGATATTCAAATTGTATTTACTGGCTTACGTCCTGGTGAAAAAATCTATGAGGAATTACTCAATGATGAAGAAAACACCTTACCAACTCACCATTCAAAAATAATGATTGGTAAAGTTAGAACATACGATTTCAAAGAAGTAGAATCTAATATCAATGAACTAATTGGATTATACCAATCTCAAGATATGATGAAAATTGTAAGTAAAATGAAAGGAATTGTTCCTGAATTCAAAAGCAAAAATTCCATCTATGAGAGTCTGGATAATGACGTAAAACTTCCAGATAGTTCTGATTTAGAAAAAATGTTACTCCAATAAATATTCCTAAAAATAACAAAAAGGGCAAATTCTAGAATTTGCCCTTTTTGTTGGCACCTACACGAAATAAAAACACTTATTATGCAGCATTTATAAGGTAAAAATGAGGTAAAAGTTAAAATAGATGCCTTAAACTTCTACTCAATAATGTCATTATTCACATCAAGTGAAATGAAATTGCTTAACTAAATACCTCATAATCTTCAAGTGTACTTTAGAATAAATCTAAATAGCTTTTTTTTCAAACTGCTTTCGCGCTGTAAATAAATGTAATTATATTCGCGGCTGTGTTCCCAAAAAGCGTATGTTCAAATAGATTAAATGACATTGCTATGACAGAACACAAGTAAACACAGAAAATCATTATTTAAATGAAGCTTCATCAATTAC
>JBMLPO010000448.1:0-1329 GCA_049242065.1 Bacteroidia bacterium | reverse complement strand
GTGTGAAGGATTAATGGGGTTTTCTATTCATAGAGTAGACCATACTGAAAATGAAGCATACTACCTTGAAGGGATGAAGTGTTTCTCTGAAACTGACCCTGGCTTTCCACCAGGTTCTTTATATTCAAGTAAGTCACAACCTATACAAGGCTTTCAGTGGGCAGATTATTCAGCTAAGCCTCATCATGATTATACTTACACCATTACTGCTTTAAAGGGTCGTCCTAGTAATTTGGTACCATTCTTGACAACATCAATCACAATTTCGACAGAGGAAACAGATGCTCTCAAGCATAATGTTTACTTCAATAGAGGAACTGCTGCATCACAAGAATATATCAGACGATTTGGAAACAAATCACCAGAAAAGGTCTCTAACCCAAATGCTGCATTTGAATGGCTATCTAGAGGTCTTTATAAAGCAATGACTAAATTTGTGAATGATTGTATTGGAAACAATCATTCATTGAGAATTGCAGCTTATGAATTTAATTATGAGCCCTTCTTACAAGTTTTAAAGAATGCTATTGAAAAAGGTGTTGACATTCAAATTGTATATGATGCAAGAAAAAATAATCCTAAAATTGGTAATGAGAATGCCATTCGAAAGATTGGCTTAGAAAAATATTGCTACCCTAGAGCTGAAGGTAAATCTTATATCTCCCATAATAAATTTATGATAAAGATTGATGAAAATGGAGATCCACTATCGGTTTGGACTGGTGGAACTAATTTTTCAGATGGAGGTATTTTTGGGCATTCAAATGTTTCACACGTAATTGAAAATGCAGAAATTGCACAATTATTTTTGAGGTATTGGAACGCTTTAAAGAATGATTTGCCTGTTGCAAAAATTAAGAAAGAAACTGAGAAGATTTCTTCAATACCCACTAGTCCACCTCCTGTAGGAACATCAACATTGTTTAGTCCGAGAGAAAGTTTAGATGCTTTGAATTACTATGCAGATTTAGCAATGAATTCAAAGCAAGGACTGTTTATGACATTCGCATTTGGCCTTAATAAAGTATTTAAAGATGTTTATAGAAACTCAAATGCACCGTTTCGTTTGGCATTGTTAGAAAAAATAACAAGACCATATGAGAAAACCGAGGAAGCAGCAAAATTAGCAGATGAAAAAGAAATTCAAGAGTTACGAAATTTACCTGAGAATATTTTTGCAATTGGAGAATTCATTCGAACTAATGAACTTGATGGATGGGTAAAAGAACGATTAACAGGGCTGAACAAAAACGTAAACTATATTCACAATAAATTTATGTTAATTGATCCGTTGTCTGATGACCCAATCGTAATTGCTGGTTCTGCAAA
>JBMLPO010000447.1:0-3730 GCA_049242065.1 Bacteroidia bacterium | reverse complement strand
TTGGTTGTTCCTAAATCGATTCCTATTATTTTGCTCATAAGTTTAATGTTCTTTCCTCAATTTTATCAATCATTATACCAATGATAAAATCTGTCAGTTTTTTGAGCAATCTGACAGAATTAAGAAAAGAATCCCCAATAAGCAGCAATCTAGAAGGGCAAAATGTCAGTTTTATGACAGATTAATTGGTGAAGTTAGGCACAGTTTGAACAATAGCATTGATGGAACTTGCATCTAAACTCATATTGGTTTGAACACTGTAGTTTCTGCTAGTGAAAATACCTTTTCCATTTTCAATATTGCTGTATTCTGTATTTTTCTGAACGATGGACGTATTGGGTTTACTTAAATCCAATAGTTCCTTGTATTCTTTTGAACCGCCATAAGCAATAAACTCAATGCCTATTACTTTCCTGGTTTTATTGTTGTCTCTTTTGATACCTTCCTTAAGGCTATTCAAAAAATTCTGCGATGTAATGATTTCACTATTCGTAACTCCCTCTCTGTAGGTATATTCACCTGATCTTCTTACATAATAATCGAAAAATTTATTTTCTGTTATGTTGTTTGATTTATCTGTTTCAGCATATTTGAAACGAATGATTAAATCATAAAGAAATGAGTTTTTTCCACTCATAAAACGAAATGGAAAAGCATGTCCTTCTGGTGTCAAACGGATTGGAATGGTTCTCGCTTCAATTTGTGCATCTTTTACAATGGAGGTGCTAGATTTAAAAGTTTTACCTGATTTAGGATGGTAAATCAATAATTGATAGCGTTCATCAATATTATTGTTTTTAGGAATTGAACATGCGTACAAATAATGTTTATCGTTCCCAAATGTCCCTGAATCCTTGTAAACAGTATCTATTTTAGTGCAAGGATAACTATTAGATCCTTGTATCAATGTAACAACTAAGGAGTCGAAATACAATGAATCCGAGAGTTTAGCGCCTTCAGCTGTACTGATATTCGCATTGTTCTGATACAATTTCTGAATTCGAATGTATTGGACAGCTTGGTTTTGGTCTAAAAAGCCATAAACCACTGCGATATCCTCGTAAGGGGCATTGATCTCCAAATCATTTTTGCAGGATGTAATGCCTAAAACAAAAACAAATAGTAGAAGTAAATTTTTAAAATTCATTTGCTGCGAAGTAAATCTATTTTATTGCTGATTCAAAACTTAGTCAATCATTCGCTTAGAAAGGTTTTATTTATACCTTTGAATTTCAAGAATTTTTATGAGTACCTACAAAGAAGTAAAAAAAGTAACCACCCATACAGTTCAGGAAATGAAACTTAGAGGTGAGAAAATCAGCATGTTGACTGCCTATGATTACAGCATGGCAAAGATTTTTGATGCAGCAAAAATTGATGTTTTACTTGTAGGTGATTCTGCTTCAAATGTGATGCATGGTCATGAAACCACACTTCCAATCACCTTAGACGAGATGATTTCTCATGCGGCTTCGGTAATTAAGGCAGTGGATAGAGCGCTGGTAGTGGTTGATTTACCGTTTGGGTCTTACCAAGGTAATTCTAAGGAAGCATTGGCTTCTTCAATTAGAATTATGAAAGAGGCTGAGGCGCATGCGGTAAAATTGGAAGGCGGTTCTGAAGTGGTTGAATCTATAAAACGGATACTTACTGCCGGAATCCCTGTTATGGGGCATTTGGGATTAACTCCACAGAGTATTTATAAATTTGGTACATATGAGGTTAGAGCAAAGGAGGATGCAGAAGCCGCAAAACTAGTGGAGGATGCCAAGCTATTAGAAGAGGCTGGTTGTTTCGCATTGGTTCTAGAGAAAATACCATCAAAACTGGCTAAAGAGGTGGCACAGTCTATCAAGATTCCTGTCATAGGAATAGGGGCGGGTCCTGATGTAGATGGTCAAGTTTTAGTAAGTCATGATATGTTAGGAATCAATAAGGATTTCTCTCCTAAATTTTTACGCAGGTATTTGAATTTGTACGATGAAATAAAAAATGCAGTAGAAAGATATGTGGACGATGTGAAGCGTGTTGATTTTCCAAATGAGAAGGAGCAATATTAAAATTGAATTCAGGATTGGAAATACTTTTTGAAGACAATCATCTGATTGCTGCTTATAAAAAATCTGGACAGACTGTTCAGCCTGAGCCAGGCAAGCCCTTGTCATTGGAAGAGGAGGTGAAAGAATACATCAGGATAAAATACAATAAGCCGGGTGCAGTATTTTTGGGCGTTATTCATAGATTGGATATGCCAGTAAATGGAATTGTTTTATTTGCAAGAACAAGTAAAGCTTTGGTTCGAATGAATGAAAGTTTTCAGCAAAGAGCGATTACCAAAAAATACCTCAGTCTTGTGGAAGGAAGGCCGCCTTCGGCGGCCGCTTCTCTCAAACATTGGCTCAAAACAGATGACAAAAGAAATTTCACCAAGGCATTCGAAAATCCAGTAAACAATGCTCTCGAGGCGCGTTTAAAATACAAAGTTCTCAAATCTTCTAAAGATCAATCCTTATTAGAAATTGATTTAGAAACCGGTCGCAAACACCAAATCAGAGCGCAGTTATCTGCGATGGGATGTCCTATTCTAGGTGATGTGAAATATGGTGCCTCCAAACCATTAAAAGATTTTTCTATTGCCTTGCAAGCTTTTTATTTGAGTTTTCAGCACCCTGTTCAAGATGTGCCCGTCATTATTAGTCTTGAAAATTCTAAAAATCTACTCAAGCTTTAGACTTGTTTTTGTTTGCCCTTTGCAAGTATAACTCATCGTTCTTCATTTTATAAGCCAGTTCAAGTGCTCTTTTAATTCTGCTGTCTGTATTTCTTACACTGCTCACATAATGCGCTAAACTTCTTTGCATGCCTACAGTCATTCCAAAGAAAATTTTACTAGCCTCTTCATCTTGTGCCATCACCTCTTGTAGTTCTTCTGGTAGTTCTAAAAAGTCTGGATCGGTAAGTGAAAACGATATCTCCACCACATCGCCCTTTGTTATTTTGGCCGTTTTTTTTAAAGCAGAGCCAATCATAAAAAATCCACTTCCATTTTTTCTACCATGTATGGCCAAAGAAAACGGAGCCCCATTTAAAGTCCCAATGGTTCTAAGACGACCTTTCTCTGGCAATGTTGAAATGATATCTGAAGGGATAGATACCATTGAATAGGAGGGATTTGAGTCGAGAATTTCCAAGATTCCTTTAAATTGAAATTTTTCATTCATCCTGCAAATTAGATTTCTCCTAGAATTCATCCAAGTATTGAAGTCTTGAAGTGTGATTTTCTAAGCAGTCTCAAAAAAACTTTTACCTTTGTGCCCTCAAATAATAAAATACCCAATATGAACGGATTTTTTAAAGTACCTGTACCAGTTAATGAACCCATTTTAACTTATGCTCCCGGAACCGCTGCCAGAGCAGAACTCAAAGCTGCCTTAGCTGAAGGAAGAAGTAAAGTTTTGGATATTCCTATGTATATTGGTTCTGAAGAAGTAAGAAGTGGTAAAACCATCGATCTTCGTCCGCCTCATGACCATCAGCATAAACTTGGCCATTTTCATGTTAGTGATGCTTCTCATGTTGAAGCTGCCATCAATGCTGCTTTAGCTGCTAAACCAAAATGGGAAGCTTTGGCTTGGGAACAAAGAGCTGCTATCTTTTTACGTGCTGCCGATTTAATTGCTGGTCCTTACCGTGCTAAATTAAATGCAGCTACGATGTTGGGTCAAAGTAA
>JBMLPO010000446.1:16766-18106 GCA_049242065.1 Bacteroidia bacterium | reverse complement strand
GTTACAGACAACAGTTTTCAAGACTGCCGCAATCGACCACTCTGCCAACTCTCCACTGCAAAAGTAGTATTCTAGATTGTTTATCCAAAACCAAAAGCAAAAAAAAGGCGCATCAATTGATTTGATGCGCCTTTTTTCAGATTAATTGGCTGTTATTCAACCACAATTTTTTTCGAGAATTTTTGTCCGCCTACATTCATATTTACAAAATACAGTCCACTTTGTAAATTATATTGTGATTTGCTGATTTGGAATTCTTGAACTCCTGCAGCTTGATCACCTGCAAACAAGATACCTAATTCTTTTCCTGCGATGTCATATAAACGAATTTCTACTTCTTCATTTTTGTTTAACTCATAAGATAAAATGGTTTCTGAGTTAAATGGATTTGGCTGAACAGAGAATCTGATTTGTTTAGCTAAATCATCTTCAATACCAGTTGTAGTTCCTAATTTTACATTATCTAAATAGAAATTATTTCCACCTGCGTATTTGAATTCAATTTTGAATTTAACATTGGCATTGTTAGGAATAGATGAACCTTCAATTTTTACTTCTTTCCATTTGCTTTGGTTAGCAGGTACAAAATTGATATTAGAAGCCAATTGAGCTGATGCTCCAGTTCCAATTGTTGAGATAGTGGAAGAACCAACTGCTGCTCTACTAATCCATGTTTTACCGCAATCAGTTGAAGTATAAACTCTCAATTCCTCTTTAGTAGCTCCTCCGCCAATTTCAGCTCCTAATGTGCCTTGTGCGAAAGCATAGTTAAATGAGAAGTATCCGTTTGTGATTCCTGAGAAATTATAAGATGGAGAAACCAAAGAAGTTAATGCACCAACAGATGAGCTTAAGTTGAATGGATCTTTTGGATACATCATACAAGCATTTTGGTTGAAAGAGGTTACACCAGTTCTAACCCATTTGTTTTTGTCGTTTTCATATTCAAATGCCCATCCTTTTTCGAACCAGTTATTTTGGTACCACCAATCGGCAGTATAGTAACCAGAAGGATTAGCTGCTGCTGCAGGTTGGATTGTTACAAAATCTTTATAAGTTACTGATGAGGTACCATTAGGTCCTGTTACTTCTAAAATTACATCATAAGTACCAGCATTGTCATATTGAATTTGACCAGGAGCTTTGGTTGTAGCTGTTGCTGGTGTTCCTCCAGGGAAACTCCATTTCCATGATGTAATGCTTGAATTATAAGAGTTATCTGTGAAAGTAATTTTGTTACCAGCACAAGTTACACGGGTTGTGGTGCTGAATGATGCAATTGGTGCACAGTTTGGAGTTGTATTGTCTTTAACACCTGTTGCAACCAAGTTATCTTCTTG
>JBMLPO010000446.1:4108-16756 GCA_049242065.1 Bacteroidia bacterium | reverse complement strand
AATGTTTTTCTATAATTCTCTAAAACATAATGCATTCTAATAACTTGTTGTTTTGTAAACATGTTACTTGCGCAATTTCCAATGAAGTAATCCATGTAATTTTCTTGCATATCTGGAAGATCAGGGATTTCATTGGTACAAGTATTGAATCTTTTGTCGCTACATCTGTTTCTCAAAGGCTCAGTTGAAGTAGCTGAGAAAATAGTAGGAGGGGTGTCGAAGATTTCATCACCATCTAAAGCACAATTTTCACCTTGAGTTTGGAATGGGTGGTATAAACCTAACCAGTGACCAGTTTCATGGGTACTAGTTGTAACCTTAGGCGTTTGTCCTGGATTAGAAGTACCGATATTACCGAATTCGTTATGGATAACAATGATACCATCTGTAGAAGCTCCATTATTGAAGCCCATAGGGAATTGCGCATAACCAGCAATACCAACAGTATTTCCTCTATTAATTCCTTTTACTACCCAGATATTGTAATACTTCTTCGTATCCCAAACACTTAGTTTTTTCAAATCATCATTACCTTTATTGGTTAATGGAGTTTGAACTCTTACAATACCATTGGTGCAATTACCTTGAGGGTCTTTACGTGCTAATCTGAATTCTACTTCAGCATCAGCTGCCAATTGTTTGAAACTGTAAAATACGCCATTGAAGGTGTCTTGACGACGATTGATTGAATCGGAAACTAAGTTTCTGAAACTTTGGTTCAAGAAATTGATTTCACTTTGAATCTGCGCATCACTGATATTTTCACTTCCAAAATTGTGCAAAACATGCACAACAACAGGAATGATATATTTTGGTGCAGATGATTTTTTCAGACTATTTTGATCTGATGGTTTGTAAGTTTTGATGAATTCTTTGAATCCAGCATCAAAATTTTTCTTTGCTTCCTTCAATTCAGGGTGCTCAGAAACTAAATGTTGGTGATGCTGATCAGTTCCGCAGGAGTTCACTCTTACTTGTGAATACCCTGATGCAGAAAGAATTGCAAATGAGGCTGCCAGTAAAAACTTCTTCATATGATGTTTTGTCGTTTGGTGAGCAAATTAGTAAATTATTTTTTTAAGTCAACTTATTTATCAACGGGGTTGTCCAAGGTATTCATTTTTTGTTCCCAAACCTCTAATTCATACATTCTTTTTTTGTCAAATTTTAATCTCATAGCTGTTGAAACTTTATGAAAACCATGTTTTCCTGCGGCACCTGGATTCAAATGCATCATTCCAGATTGAGGGTCTTTCATGGCTTTGAGGATATGTGAATGTCCACAAATCATTAAGTCATAGCTATTTGAGCTCAAGAGTTTTTTGAATTGAGGTGAATAATGACCGGGATAACCTCCAATATGTAACATGCAAATTTTTACTCCTTCGCAGGTAAACTCCAATACTTCAGGCATTTGAATCCGAAGTTCCTGTCCATCAATATTGCCATAAACTGCTTTTAAGGGTTTGAATTCTCTAAGTTTATTCAAACAGGCTTCATTGCCCCAATCGCCTGCATGCCAGATTTCATCGCAATTTTTGAAAAAATCGAAAAGGGCTTCGGGAATGTAACCATGTGTATCACTTAATATTCCTATACTTTTCATTTTAAAGTTGATTCATTGTTACCATGTAGAATTTTATTCTTTTACCCAAATATAGATTTTCTAAACAGATTTGATTTTTGTTTTTGTTCGAAAAAAATATCGATTTAAAAACAAGAAGCTTGCAGACAAAACCAAATTTTTCAAGCTATTTTGCAGTCTCATCAAAGGATTAAATATGATAACTTTTGTTTTAATACTCATTACAGTTGGCATCAGCATCCAAGCTTTTTATCAAGCAGGGGTGATGGATAAACTGATATTAAATCCCTATTCCATCAAACATCAAAATGAATGGTGGAGAATGCTCAGCTCGGGCTTTCTTCATGCTGATTGGTCGCATTTGCTAATGAATATGTTTGTATTGTTTGCTTTTGGTTCGGAGGTAGAGGCTTATTATAATTTGTTTTTTGGGCCATCAGGAAAAGTACTTTTTCCTTTATTGTATGTGAGTTCCATTATAGCTGCCAATGCAAGTTCGTACTATAAGAATCAGAACAATACCTATTACAATTCATTGGGTGCATCTGGAGCTACTTCAGCCATTGTATTTGCATCCATTTTATTCAATCCCATGCAGAAGTTTTATTTCGGAATTCCCGGGATATTGATGGGTATCATTTACCTTGTGTATTCTAATTATGCAGCCAAACAAAATGCAGATAGAATCAACCACGAAGCACATTTTTATGGTGCAGTCTATGGTGTATTGTTTACTTTGGTTTTAAAGCCTCAAATTGGTCTGTATTTTATTGACCAAATTATCAGACGATTCGTTTAAATCAACCTAAAAGAAAAAGCCTACGCGGATATCCCAAGGAGTTCCAGTGAATGTAGTTTGGTTGTTGTATAAAACATCATATAAAACCATAAAATAAGCGCCTTGACCAGGATTAAGTCCACCGCCTACAAACATCTGATGAATCCAATCGCGTCTGGTATTGCCTCTAAAATCGATAATTTTTGGGTAGTTGATGGGATTGTATTCAGTATGTAAAAATATATTATTGATAAGGGTTTGCCTAACAAACAACTGAGGCCCATAGATATTAGACTTATATTTAAAGTTGGCATAATTTTGCTGAAAATAAATATAAGTAAACCCAGCACCCAACATGGTTTTAGGTTTTATATTGTAGCCTACCAATGGTTGCAAAAGAAACATCCCTCCACCATTTGATAATCCACCGGTGACATTTCCTCCAAACTTCCATTTATCGCTATCCAAAGTTTTGCCATATGGATCTTCATATTTTTTTTCTTCCTTGGCTAAGTCTTCATCTAAGGGTTTAACCTTTCTTTGAGCTTGCGAATTGGCAAGGGAAATAAAAACTAATGAAACAAGTAATAGTATTTTTTTCATGGTATTTTTATGTAAACTGTCTGATTTTAAAGAACCACTTACAAGTTTTAGCAAAAATAGTTGAATTGTTTTTGAAAAAAATCGAATAGTGTTTCCTTAATTCGCAGCTACCAACGAAAGACACATGAGTAAAGTACACAATTTCTCGGCAGGTCCTGCAATATTGCCGGCCTCAGCTATCGAAGCAAGCATTCAAGCCCTTCAAAATTTTTCTGGAACAGGCTTATCTTTAATCGAAATTAGTCACAGAAGTAAGGAATATGAGGCCGTTGTGGCTGAAGCAACCCAGTTGGTTAAGGAACTCCTGAATGTAAATGAGGATTACGAAGTAGTGTTTTTGCAAGGTGGAGCAAGTCTACAATTCGATATGGTTCCAATGAATTTTTTGAATGAAGGAAAAACTGCTGCTTATTTAAATACAGGCGTTTGGGCTAAGAGAGCAGTGAAAGAAGCTGGATTTTTTGGAAATGTAAAAGTGGTGGCTAGCAGTGAAGACAAAAACTTCAGCTATATACCAAAAGGATATGAGATTCCTGCAGATGCAGAATATTTCCATTGTACTTCAAACAATACTATTTATGGAACAGAGATGTTTGATTTCCCTGAATCACCAGTTCCTATGATTTGTGATATGAGTTCTGATATTTTTAGTCGCCCTATTGATGCCTCAAAATTTGCGATGATTTATGCCGGTGCTCAGAAAAACATGGGTCCTGCAGGAGCTACTTTAGCTGTTATCAGAAAAGATATGTTGTCTAAAATTACCCGTAAAATTCCAACCATGTTAGATTATAGGGTACATATAGAAAATGGAAGTATGTATAATACCCCAAGTGTATTTTCGATTTTTGTTACCATGCATACTTTACGTTGGATTAAATCTGTAGGTTTAGAGGCAATGGAACAAAGAAACAAAGCAAAAGCAGATTTATTGTATGCTGAAATTGATAGAAACAGCATGTTTAAAGGAACAGTAGCAGTTGAAGACCGCAGTCGAATGAATGTGAATTTTGTTTTGAATGATGCCAGTTTAGAAGATGAGTTCTTTAAATTGTGCAAATCACATAACCTAAGTGGATTAAAAGGACATCGTTCTGTTGGGGGACTAAGAGCTTCCTTGTATAATGCATTGGAATTAGATAGTGTTCAGGCTTTGGTAAATGCCATGCAAGAATTTGAAAAATCGAAGGCTTAATCTATCTGTTTTTAAATACCAATTATATGATTAAAATACTTGCCAATGATGGCATCGACAGCAACGGAAAAGCAATTTTAGAATCAGCAGGATTTCAAGTTGAAACAACCAAAGTTCCTCAGGAACAATTGGCAGATGCACTTAAAAATTATGATGCTGTTTTAGTTCGTTCAGCAACTAAAATCAGAAAAGATATTATAGAAGCCTGTCCTAATTTGAAATTAATTGGCAGAGGTGGAGTAGGCTTAGATAATATTGATCTTGAAGCCGCTAAACAAAAAGGTATAAAGGTAGTCAATACGCCTGCTTCTTCTTCAGTTAGTGTAGCAGAATTGGTATTTGCGCATTTGTTTTCTGGTGCCAGATTGATTCAACAAACCAATAGGGTAATGCCTACTGAAGGTAATACTCGTTTTGGTGAAATGAAAAAAATTGCATCCAATGGTATAGAGTTGCAAGGAAAAACCATGGGTATATATGGCTTTGGAAGAATAGGACAAGAAGTAGCTAAAATTGCCATTGGTTTAGGAATGAAAGTTTTGGCTTTTGATCCTTATGTAACAAATGTGGATTTGATTTTGAATTTACCCATGTTAGGTAGCAATTCAAGAGTAAAAGTTCCAATTCAAACTGTTAGTGAACAATCTGTTATAAGTCAAAGTGATTTTATAACTTTCCATATTCCATTTAATGAAGGTGAGAAATCACCAATTGATGCAGCAGTGATTTCAAAAATGAAAAAAGGAGTTGCTTTAATTAATTGTTCAAGGGGTGGAGTTATATCAGAATCAGATTTATTGGCAGCCTTAAATTCTGGTCAGGTATCATTTGCAGGTCTAGATGTTTTTGAAAAAGAACCACCGGTAAATATGGCAATACTGGAGCATCCAAATGTTTCATTGAGCCCACATATTGGCGGTTCTACAAAAGAAGCGCAAAACAGAATTAGTATAGAACTTGCTGAAAAGGTTATTGAGTTTTTTAAGAACGCCTAAACCTTCATCATGGCAATTATCAAACCATTTGCAGCACTCCGACCAGCTAAAGAAAAGGCTGGTCAAGTGTCTTGTCAGCCCTTTGATTCCGGTTCAAAGGAATTGGCAGCAAACGAAATCTTAAACAATCCCAATTCTTATCTTCATGTTGTAAAGCCTTATTTACATTTCAAAGGAGAAAAGAAAAATCCAGATAAACATTTTCCAATTGGACTGGAATACTTGAATAAGTTTATCAAAGAAGGTGTATTGATTAAAGATGAAAATCCATCATTTTATATTTATAGAATGATTGTTGGAAGTCATGCTTACACTGGAATTATAGCTGCTGCTTCAGTAGAAGATTATTTGAATAATAAAATTCTGAAGCATGAAAACACATTGACAGAAAAGCAAAACGAAATTGCTGAACATATTCAATATTATAATTCTTTGGGTAATCCTGTATTGCTAACCTATCCTGACGATCAGCAAATAGATTTGGTAATCAATCAGTATATTCATAACCATGTTCCTGAATATAATTTTATTAGTTCAGACCAAAAGAAACATAATTTATGGGTAGTAAGTAAAAAAGGAGATATTGAATTAATCGAGCAGCGATTTGCATCTATTCCGTATTTATACATAGCTGATGGCCATCATCGATCTGCTGGATCGGCTGCTTATGGTGAGCGAATGATTCAACAAAAAGGAAAAGGAAATGGTAATGAATCTTACCATTATTTTCCTGTTTGTTTGATTCCATTTAGTAAACTAACCATTTTTGAATACCATAGATTGGTTAGAGACAAAGCCCGTGTAAATGCTTCAGATTTCCTCGATAAAATCAAACATTATTTTGATGCTGTTCCATCTGGTTCTTTGCCAGTACAGCCATTGAATAAAGGTGAGTTTGGAATTTATTTTCAACACAAAGCTTATTTGTTAACTCTGAAAGATGAATTTAAATCTCAATTAAATGGAATACTCGACCAATTAGATGTGAGCATTGTTGAGGAATTTATCTTAAAGAATATATTTGATATCAAAGACAGCAAATCAGATTTTCGTTTATCATTCATGGATGGTGGAAAAGGAATTGGTCATTTGCAAGAGTCAGTTGATGGTGGCGAATATGATTTAGCTATTACCTTATTTCCAACTTCTATAGAAGAGGTAAAAGATGTTGCCGAAAACAATTTGATTATGCCTCCGAAATCAACTTGGATTGAGCCAAAAATAAGAACAGGATTGCTCATCTTGGCGCATGGTGAAAATGAAGTAGTAGGTAAATAAAACATCAATAAACGATTTTCAATTCGATTCATTAGCATTGAAAGAATTGGGTACTCATTCAAATAAAAAAGAGGCTGTTTCCATTGTGAAGCAGCCTCTTTTTATTAGTAAACTAAACTGAGAATTTTTGTTTTTACAACCATGTCTTCATCAATTTTGCTCAGTTCAACTGGCGTAATTTCATTCACCAACATGGGGTCATATGGAGTTTTAACCTTGATATAGTTTTCGGTAAAACCATACATCATGTTATCATCATTTTCGGCTTCCCACAAGACTTTGTATTGCTTACCTAAATTTTGTTCATAGAAATAATGACGTTTTTTATCACTTAGAATATGAAGTCTTTTACTTCTTTCGGCGCGAATTCCCATTCTAACTTTACCAGGCATCTTGTAGGCAGTGGTATTTGGTCTTTCACTGTAAGTAAACACATGCAGATAACTAATGTCTAATTCATTTAAGAATTGATAAGTCACTTCAAATTCCTCATCTGTTTCACCAGGAAAACCCACAATTACGTCTACACCAATGCAGGCATGAGGCATTTTAGCTTTTATTCGATTCACACGAGAAGCATATAAATCACTGAGGTATTTACGTCTCATCAGTTTCAACATTTCATCTGAACCTGATTGAAGTGGAATATGAAAATGAGGTACTATTTTACTTGAAGTGGCTGCAAAATCAATGATTTCATCAGATAACAAATTGGGCTCAATACTACTAATTCTGATGCGTTCAAGTCCTTCAACTTCTTCAAGAGCCTGCAACAAACCAAAAAAAGTTTCTCCGTTTTGAACACCGAAATCACCTGTATTTACTCCTGTTAAAACAATTTCTTTGGTTCCTTGAGCCACTATTTCTTTGGCTTGTTTAACAGTATTACTGATGCTATCACTTCTGCTTTTTCCTCTTGCTAAAGGAATGGTGCAAAAAGAACAAAAATAATCGCAGCCATCTTGCACCTTCAAAAAAGTCCTGGTTCTGTCTCCAATAGAGTAGGAGGCATGGTAATCCAATACTTCTTTGATTTTACCTTCATAAACCTCTGCCTTTTCTTTTTTGCGAGCATCGCCTAAGTATTTTTGAATATTGAATTTTTCGGCAGCACCTAATACCAAATCCACACCCGGAATGGCGGCAATTTCCTGAGGTTTTAATTGCGCATAACAGCCAATAATTGCAACAAAAGCATCTGAATTGAATCGCAATGCTTCCTTCACAATTTTCTTACATTTTTTATCTGCATGATCAGTTACAGAGCAGGTATTAATGACATAAACATCTGCTCCTTCTTGAAATTCTACCTTTTTATAACCTTCCTCCATCAGCGATCTGCCAATGCTGGATGTTTCAGAAAAGTTTAATTTACAGCCTAATGTATAAAATGCTACGGATTTTTGCATGGCTTGCAAAGGTAGGAAAGATTAGCCAAAAAATGGGGTTTGATTGTCAAAATACTTCTAAGGATTAATCAAGGCCTTCCATATCCCTTAATTCAATTTGAAGCGCTCGGGTTGAAATGAAAATTTCATAAAGGCTCAACCCTAATGACGCCAATAGACTTAGCAAGCTAAAACTAAAAATAATAAGGGTATAGGTTTGATTTCCGAAGAAAATAAACGACATACACAAAACGCAAAAGAAAAAGCTTACCACACCTAGTCCTTGCATATACTTAATTAGATTAAGACGTAAATGTAAATTTCTAATTTGAGCTTTTAAGATGTGGGCATTTTCTTTTTCTTTATTGTATTGGTTATGCAAATTCCTGATGAGACTAGCCATTGCGAGAAATTTGTTGGTATAAGCCAACATCAATAATGAAATGGCAGGAAAAAGCAGAGCCGGCGTATTAATCGACAAATCCATATTCAATTTTAAGTTAAAATCACATTATTTGGTAAAGTTCGGTTAAATGCAACCTTTTTAATAAAATATTTATCCTATTAATGGCTTGTTTTGATAACTTTACGGAACCAAGAACCCTATGCGTAAATTATTTACTCTATTTTTTATTTTATTATCAATTCAGGCATGGTCGCAAAATTGCCAAATGACTGTTTCTTCAACAACAGTTTGTATTGGTAATACCAGTTTGTTTTCTGTGAAATTTGATGCAGGTTTTACCGCAAGTTCTTATTCATGGAATTTTGGTAATACTGCTACTAGCACTCAAACAGCACCAGTATATCAATATCCAGCAAGGGGTACTTTTATTCCTTCAGTTACGGTAACGTTTACAAACAGCACTTCTTGTACTATCAATGGTCCTAGTATAAATGTAGTTGATAAACCAACTGCAAATTTTGTAGTTACTACCAACGATACCCAATGCTTCAATGGCAATCAAACTTGCATCAATGACCTATCACAACCAGGCCTAGACAATTCTCCCTTAAGTACCCGAGTAGTTTTATTTGGTGATGGAAGTTTCGATAATACAGCACCTGGATCAAGCTCATCTATTTGTCATAGCTATACGGCACCACTTGGAAATGCATATAGTTTGGTTTTGGAAGTAGTTGATGGAAATGGTTGTTTGGCGAGAAAAGAAGTGCAGGAGGCTGTGATAATTTGGCCTAAAATGAATGAGGTTAGTTTTTCTACAAGTTATGCGCCTCAGTGTAATCAAACGCCTGTTCAATTTATCAACAGTACTAAAATTCCACAGAATCAGGTGAAGAGATATTTGTGGGATTTTGGCGATGGATCTACGGCTACAAGTCCTTGGAACAATTTCAACCATGTATATACCCAAGCAGGAACCTTTACTGCCAAATTGATGGTGGAAGACTTAAATGGTTGTCGCGATACCTTTACTCTCGAACCTGCTGCCTCTAATTTTAAGATTGATAGCACCATATACATGAGTAAAATTGGGGCTTGTTTTAGAGCCAATCAATTCGATTTTCAGTCAAAGAATTCGATCCTCGCCAAAGTGAATTGGAGTTTTTATAGAATAGGTGATACCACAAGATATGATACGCTAAGTGATTTAGCCAGTGTAAGTCAGATTTTCCAAAGATGTGGGCAATACCGAGTTTGGATGTATGTAACTTTAGGTACATGTAAATCCGTAACAGATACACTCATTGATGTATTTGGTCCACAATCACTCATAGAAGTATCATCAGATCCAGTAAGAAATAGCTCACAATGTGAGATACATGATACGGTATGGTTTAGAAATCCAACAAAAGACAATTCTTGTTTTCATAAGAATAACAATATTTATCGTTTGTGGGATTTTGATGATGATTTTGCCCCTAATTGTACAACCGATACCAAGAATAATATCAATGTAGGTGTGAACTGCAGGTACTCTAAAGATTCTGCTAATGTTTATCACATGTATAAACCGGGTGAAGAAAAATGTTACAACCCTAAATTAATCTTAACTGATATGGCTTCAGGATGTACAGATACCAGCTCCATTCCGCTTAAACTTACCTATCCAGATGCTGGTTGGGATAGCACAGCAAATCCTATCAGACGAGGCTTGTATTATACAGGAACTACTTGTTTGTTATCACCAATAAAATTCCATTTAAAAGAAACACTTCCTCTATGTGGAAGGCAAAGGGCTTATATTAATTTAGATTCTGCTTGTGGCAAAGACAATTGGATAGAAATTGATTCTACTCAAAACACATACGATTATATTTATACTTCAACCTGTAATCCTTCTGGTTGGGTAACTGTAGGATTAATCATAAAAAATGGATTTGATAAAAATGGAAATGTCTGCATGGATACAGCTTGGTACCATCATATGTTTCGATTATTTCCTATGGATCCTAGTTTTAAATTAACAAGAACCAATTCTGGTTGCGGGCCATGGACTTTCAAGTTAAGCATGAATGATTCTATTCAGGATAGTTTGAAAACAGTCACCATTAATTTTAATAACCAACAAGTTATTACTTTAAACTTTGGCGCAACAGATTCAATCATTCCCAGTCAGTATTTTACTTTTACCACACAAGGCTTAAAACGAGTTACAGTTACGATAGTTAATACACGTAATTGTACAAGGGTATCTACACAACAAGTGGCCTTAGGTTTCATCAAAACATTTATACCAAGGAAAGAAACTTTATGCGTAAGTGATTCCTTAATTCTAGATGATTTAGTTCAATATTACAATTCAAACTTTCCTTTTTGGCGAGAACCTTCAAGAGCCGCAGCAGGAAAAGAACAACTATATTGGGATTTTGGAGAAGGTGGAGGATTCAATGTTTCGGGTTCAATTCCGGCATATAAGTACGCTAAGCCCGGCAATTATAGAATCAGAATGGTAGCAATAGATTCATTAGGTTGCAGAGATACAGTAAGCTTTTCAAAAAGAATCAGGGTGGTAAATATGTTGGCAGCAATCAAACCTATGTTGCCAAGGTATTTATGTGCTCCTCAAATTCTCCGCTTTAATGATTTATCTTATATGATTGATTCCTCTGCCATTTATGGATTTGGACCTTATGATTCAATTGTAAAATGGACTTGGGAATTTGGAGAAAATAAGAATCCTGTATTTTTAAAAGACCCTGTATATGATTATACCTCAAATGGTATGTTCAGAGCTAAATTAAAAATTAATTCTTATTATGGTTGTGAGGATACTGTAAGTATTCCAATTTTTATTGATGGTCCAACTCCTTCATTTACCATGAGTGATACATTGGGATGTAGTCCTTTAAAGGTAGAATTTACAAATACTACAGGCAAACCATTGATCAATTGGATTTGGTTTTTTAGAGATGTCAATAATACCATAGCTTCTACTCAAAGAGATACGAATGTTAGTTTTACTTATGATGTTCCTGGAATTTATAAGGTGTATTTATTAGGTGAGGATACCTTGTTTGATCCAATCAATGGCATCATGAAAACATGCCGTTCTGTTTTTCCAGATTCACTTAATATCAACGCGCCACTAAGAAGATTAAGGGTAACAGAATCAGTTAAAGCTAATATTATAGGGCCAGATACAGTTTGTGTAGGTATCCCTTTTGTATTGTCGGCACAAAGCACCCGATTGATACCAGGAATTAAATGGAATTTGGGTGATGGTAATTTAGTGAATACTTTGTGGCCAGATACTTTTGTTAAACATACCTATACGATTGAAGGAGATTTTAGGGTCAGTTTAAACCCTCAAATAAGTGGGGGAGTCTGTGTAGATTCGAGTTGGAAAATGATTAATGTAGGATATGTAGAAGCTGATTTTGAATTCAATGAATCTAAGGCTCCATCTTATCAAATGACCAATTTATCGAAAAGGGCTGTTAGGTATGAATGGGATTTTGGTCAGCCTAAAGCTGGTTCAGCAAATTTTTCAACGGAGAAAGATCCATTTCACACTTTCCTTCCTGATACAGGAGTATTTACTATATGTTTAAAAGCATTCAATAACCAAGATTGCTATGATTCAATCTGTAAAACAACGGAGGGAAAAGTTTTAATCGTTATTCCAAATGTATTTACTCCAAACGCAGACGGAAAAAATGATGCCTTTGATATTGATATGCAAGGAGGCAGATTTTATGATCTTAAAATCTACAATAGATGGGGAGATGTAGTCTATGTGGGCGATAAAGATGGTATAGGAAATGATGGGAATAATTGGAATGGTAAAAATAGAAATACAGGCCCAGAATGTCCGGATGGTGTTTACTATTATGTATTCCAATATCGCTTATTAAACATGACTGATCCTCGAAGTGTTCATGGGTCAATTACCTTAATGCGATAGTTCTTATTCAAATTTTTCTGGTCTTAAAACTTCAACAGTGGTAAGAAAACAAATGATGGAATATTTCCCAAAATATTTGCTTGAAATACATTCCATAATTTTGTCGGCAACTTCCTCCTTTACTAAGGTCTCAATTTTTATGTTTCTTCCTTCCCAATTGGTGAAGTGTTTTGAATGAATGCCCTCACCTTCAACCTCAGAAATGGTATACCCTTTGCTTCCGCATAGTTTAATATCTGAAATGATTTTTTGTTCCAGCGCATCTAATGCAATAATGGTTAATAGTTTTAATGGTACTAATTTCATAGGAAGAATTATTGATGCAGGTATTGAGAAAAATTCAAATAAAGTGGAATGCCAAGAGTTACATTAAATGGGAATGCAATGGCTAAAGAAGCAGTTAGGTAGTATCCCGGATTTGCTTCTGGTAAGGCCATTCTAATAGCTGCTGGAGCA